>JAEZMP010000276.1 GCA_023442215.1 Pseudomonadota bacterium | reverse complement strand
TCCGGTTCGATCAGCCCGAGACCGCGCCCATCCGCCGCCTCGACGGCCACGGGCTCGTGGTGCCCGAACCGCGCGAGAACCCCGTGGTCGGCGATCTGCTCGTGCTGCGGGACGAACTCTTCACCGACGATGCCCTGGTGTTCGACCGGCTCGAGAGCCGGGCGGTGACCTACGGCGGCAACGGCGGCCCGTCGATCCGGGTGGACTTCCCGGAGATGCCCGATCTCGGCATCTGGACCAAGCCCGGCGCGGGCTATGTCTGCATCGAGCCGTGGCAGGGGCACGCCGACCCGGTCGGATACGACGGCGAATTCGCCGCGAAGCCCGGCGTCGTCACCGTCGCGCCCGGCGAGACGCGGCTGTTCGCCATGGGCATCACCGTCGAGGCCACCGATCCGGTGTGACCGGTCGGTCCTGCGGCCATCCTTATGCAGCGCTTAAGGAACGGCAGCCAGATCGTTGGCGGAACTGATATTTGTCGGCGTTCGATGCGGTGTGGGCCGGACTTCAGGCTCCGGCCGTCGCGATCCGGGCGGCCATCGCCTTCAGGCTCCGTGCCGCCTCCGCATAGCCGCCCTCGGCGCCGTCGATGAAGTGCACATGGTCGTGGCGCGTGACGTTCGGCACGAAGCAGGTGATGAGCGCGGTGTTCTGGCGGTGCAGGCCGTAGAGCACCATGTGATCCGCGGCGGCCTTCGCCAGCAGGGCTTCGAGGCGGTCGGCGAACTCGGCCGTGCAGTCCATCGTCAGGCGCAGGCCGTCGTCGAACTTGCGGAAATCCGAGTTCGCCACCAGTTCGTTGATGTAGCGCTTCGGGTCGAAGCTGCCGACGTGCACCCCGTGCCGGAACACGCTCTTCAGAAGCCCGCCGAGCACTGCCACCTTGAGCCGGTAAAGCCAGACCGGCAGTGACGGCCTGCGAACGGCGAGCGCCTCCAGTTCGATGGCTTCCGGGGGCAGGCTGTAGTTCGGGCCGCCCTCCGGAACCGGATTGCCGGCTTCGTCCTTCGACGGATCGGGCAGCGCGAGGATCGCCTCGATCAGCCGCCGGAATGTCGGCATGTCCGCCCGGGGATCGGGCATCACCAGCAGCGACACGATCACCCCCCGCCGCGACTTGATCGGATCGAACCGGCAGGACATGCCGGAAAGATCGGGCTTGGAACCCGGCGGGGCAGGCGGAACGGCATAAAGGCCGCGCTTGAGCGCCGCCTCGGCCCATCGCAGTCCGCCGCCGGAGAACATGGCGTAGGCCAGATTGGGCGAAGACGCGAACCGTGCGACGCGCACATCGCTCCCGGCCGCGCGGATGTCGTCGACGGGCACCAGTGCCGCCCGCAGCGTCAGCCCGAGATCCTCCGCCGACCATGCGGCCGTCTCCGAGAGGCTCTGCCGCGCAGCCGCCGCGTCGTCGGGTGCCACGGCGAAACTCGCACCGTCACCGCCGAACACGAACGGGAAGTCCTCGTTGCCGAGGGCGTTCGAGAGCGCGCCGATGACCGAAGCCCCGGCGAGATTCACGCGCTTGTACTGGCCGGCGGCGATGGCGCCGGACGAATCCACCACGTCCGTCGTCCCGATCAGCCAGCCGGCCGGCAGCGGCATGTAGAGTTCGGGCTCCATCAGCCGGGCGAACCCGTCGAACACGGGAATGCGGTGATAGAACGCGGTGGTCGGCCGTTCCGCCGGCCGGGGCATCGCGTGCACCGCCGCGCCGGCCTCGTCGCCCGTTCGCGCGGTGTCGTCTGGTCCCGGGTCGCTCATCTCCGCCTCGCCGTCGATCGTGCCGTCAGCCGCATGGAACGCCGGCGGATGCGGGCAGCAACCGCCTTGCGCCGGGCGTACTTTCTTCATCGCACATCCCGCCGGTTGCGGCGAGAAATCAGATGCCGGAACGGGATTGCCCCGCGTCTGCAGGCCCCATCGCAATTCCGGTGAAATTCATCGTCCGAAACGGACCGTGCAGAACGCAACCGGCCGCTCTTGCCCCCGCAGGCGTTTCGCAGGGCGGCGGTGAAGCTGGCTCCATCTCTTCGACGAGACTTGAAATATTCGTGAAATCAGATGTTTACAAACAAGATTTCCTGATCGAATCTTGCGCCGACTCTGACGGCTCATGGCGCGGGGCGCCATTGACAATGCAGAGGAATTAACCACCGTCTGGGCACTCGGACTCGGAAGTCGAAGCCCCCGCTGTTCGTCGGTAGGAATAAGCGCGTCATGCCTGTCAGTCTCTTCCATCGGCTGGACAGCAACATCAACGACCGGCTCGCGAGCAGCGTCATGCTGCATCAGATCCGGGATTTCGACTGGGCTTCATCGCCGGTCGGGCCGATCGATCGATGGTCGTCCGCGCTGCGCAGCGCCGCGCGCACCATGCTCTTGTCCTCGACGCCGATGGTCGTCCTGATCGGGCGGATGGGTCTGCTCGTCTACAACGACGCGGCACGGGAGATGTTCGGTCCCGGCTACGAAGGTTCGCTCGGCAGGCCCGTCGCCGAGGTGCTGGGCGAGGCGGCCGAGTTCTACGGCACGGTGATTGACGCCGCGTTCGAAGGCACGTCGTCGAGCTTTCGCGACCAGCCCTTCCGGCTTCGGCGCGACGGTTCGCGCGAGATCTCCTGGCTCAATCTCGACTTCACACCCATCGTCGACGAGACCGGAACTGTCTACGGCGTGCTGCTGCTGGTCAACGAGACGACCGAGCGCGTCCTGGCCGTGCGAGATCTGCAGCGTTCCCGCGCGCGCCTCGATCTCGCGCTGGATGCCGGCGGGATCGTCGGTACCTGGGAACTCGATTTCGCCACCGAGACGGTGACGTGCGACGAGCGCTTCGCGCGTCTCTACGGCATCGACCTGGAGGCAGCCCGCACCGGGGCGCCGAAGGCCATATTTCTCGCCGGCATCCATCCGGAGGACCGAGACCGCTTCATCGCCGATTTCGACAATGCCCGGTTCGGGCAGCGCTTCCGCTGCCAGCACCGGGTGATCGGGCAGGGAGACGTCCACTGGGTGGTGAATTCCGGCCGCGTCGTCGCCGATGCCAGTGGCCGGCCGCTGTCCTTCTCCGGCGTGGTGGTCGATGTCAGCCACGAGATCGAGACGGCAGAGGCACTGGCGGCAAGCGAACTGCGCTTCCGCACCTTCACTGAAGCCCTGCCCCACGTCGTCTTCAGCTGGCAGAACGGCGGGCAGATCGATTATTTCAATCAGCGCTGGCGTGAATTTCTCCTGGTGCCTTCGGCGCCGGCCACCACGGAGGAATGGGAGGCCTGCCTGCACCCCAGCGATCGCGCCAGCGTGTTCGACAACTGGCGGGAATCGTCGCGTACCGGCGAGCCGTTCGACATCGAGGCGCGCTACCGGCATCGCTCCGGCGAATTCCGCTGGGGGCGCGTCATCGCGCTGCCGATCCGCGATACGCACGGCCGGATCGGCCGCTGGATCGCGACGCTGACCGACATCCACGAGGCGAAGCTTCTGGAAAGCGAGCGGGAGCTCGTGACGCGCGAACTCGATCACCGGCTCAAGAACATCTTCGCCGTCGTCAACGGGCTGGTCAGCCTGACGCTGCGCGAGGACGTCGATGTCGGCGCTCGGTCGCAATCGTTCGCCGAGCGGCTTCGCGGCCGTCTGGGGGCGCTCGATTCCGCCCACGGCTTCATCAAGTCCGCCGGTGCCGACCGGCGCAACGGCAGTTCGCTGCAGGAACTTGTCCGCGAACTGCTGGCGCCTTACGACGCCGCGGGCGACGGCGATCGTCTCGTGCTCGAGGGCGACGATATCCGCATCGCCGATAGCGCCATGACGCCGCTCGCTCTGATCTTCCACGAACTCGCCACCAATGCCGCGAAATATGGCGCGCTCAGCATGCCCGGCGGCGCCATCCGCCTGCGCTCGCTGAAGAACGGCAACGCGCTGAAGATCGTCTGGCACGAGAGCGTGGGGACCGAAACCGATCTGTCGGCAAAGGAAAGCGGGTTCGGATCGAAGCTGCTGACGCTCGTCATCGAGGGACAGCTGCGCGGGCGCCTTCAGCGCGAGGCCACGCCGGACGGCTTCCGGATCGCCATGGAACTGCCGTTCGAGGGCATCGCCAGACCGGCGGACTGAGGCCGCCGGCGGGGCCGCCGCGCCATCGTGCGGCGGCACTTGCGTGCGCCCGGCCGTGCACTAGATAAGACGTGGCCGTTCTGGCCGTTCTTCCATTGCTCCGGCGATGCCGCGTCCTGTTTCCTGTCAGCGGCCGATTGTTCTCGACGAGGTAAAATGACGACCGATCTGGTGGCTGCCGGCCGCAGCCTGGCATTGTGGCTCGTCGACGAGGGGCGCTGGCTCGATCCCGCCGTGCTGATGGAAGGGCTCGGCTACCGCATGATGTCGTTCGGCCTGCCGATCCACCGGCTGACCGTTTCGCTGCGCGTGCTGTCGCCGACCGTGCTTGCCGTCGGCGCGACCTGGAAGCCCGGCGAGCCGACCGAGATCGCCACCTACGACTATGCCGAACGCGACACCGGCATGTATGAGCGCAGCCCCTACAAGGTCGTGCACGAGACCGGCAAGTCCCTCACGATCGCTCTCGACGAGACGCCGGACGACCGCTTCGGCATCGTCCCCGAACTGAAGGCCGCGGGCTACCGTCACTATTGCGTGCACCCGCTCCGCTTCTCCGACGGCGTGGTCAACGCGCTGACGATCTCGACCCGCGACGAGGCGGGCTTTCCGCCCGATTTCGATGCCTTCCTCGCCGAGATGCTGCCCGCCTTCACCAACGTGATGGAGGTCTTCACCTACCATCGTGTCCTGAAGGGGCTCTTGACGGCCTATGTGGGCGCGGGGCCGGCGGGGCAGATCATCTCCGGCACCACCCATCGCGGCGAGGTCACGCGGATGCATGCCGCCGTGCTGTTCGTCGACCTGCGCGGCTTCACCGCGCTGTCGGTGACGATGCCGCCCGAAGACACCGCCGACCTTCTGAACAGCTATTACGATCTCGTCGTGCCGGCGATGACCGACAAGGGCGGCGATATCCTGAAGTTCATCGGGGATGGTGTGCTGGCGATCTTCGCCGACGGCGACGAGGGCCCCGGCGCTGCCTGCGTGCGGGCGCTTTCGGCGGCCGAGGCGGCCCTTGCCGCAGCGGTCGCGCACGTTGCCGGCGACGGGCCGCCGATCCACTTCGGCGTGGCGCTCCACCATGGCGAGGTCGCCTACGGCAATGTCGGCTCCGGCGAGCGGCTGGACTTCACCGTGGTCGGCCGCGACGTCAACATCGCGGCCCGTATTTCCGCGCTTTGCAGCAGCCTCGGACGCCCGCTGCTGGTGTCGGCGGGGTTCAAGGACCTCGTCGAGGAACGCACGTTCTCGACGTGCGGCTGGCACGATGTCCGCGGTCTGTCGGACCCGATCGAGGTGTTCGAACCCGCGCCGCAATAAAGGCGGCGCGGGGCAACGCGGGGTCCCGCAATCAGCCTGCCGCGGCGACCGGCTCCGCCAGCACCTGAAGGTCGCCATAGCCGAAATGCAGCGCCACCGGCTGGCCGCGCTCAGGCGGCGGCAGGTTCGGGGTGTTGAAGGTGTCCAGCGACACCACGGCGTCGTTGATACGGACGCGGACGCGGACGATGGCGCCGAGGAACGCCACCTCGTCGATCGTGCCGTCGACGCGGTTGCGCTCGCCGCCCGGGTCCGTCAGCGATACCGCTTCCGGCCGCAGCGCGATGGTGCGCACGTCGCCCACCGACGCGCCGTTCAGGCCACGGTTGGTGACGAGTTCCTTGCCATCGATCTGGATGCGCCCGAGCGCCGGGTCGAGCACCTTGCCCTGCAGCAGGTTGAGCGTGCCGACGAACGAGGCGACGAAGCGGGTGCGCGGATAGTTGTAGATCTCGAACGGCGCGCCGATCTGCTCGGCCCGGCCCTCGTTCATGACGACGATCCGGTCCGACATCGACAGGGCTTCTTCCTGGTCGTGAGTGACGTAGATCGTGGTGATGCCGAGATCGCGCTGCACGGCACGGATTTCCTCGCGCAGCGAGATGCGGATCTTCGCATCGAGCGCCGAGAGCGGCTCGTCGAGCAGCAGGATCTTCGGCTTCACCGCCAGCGCGCGGGCGAGCGCCACGCGCTGCTGCTGGCCGCCCGAAAGCTGGTAGGGATAGCGGTCGCCGTGGTTCGGCAGCTTGATCAGCCGCAGCATTTCCTCCACGCGCGGCTTGATCTCCGACGCCGGACGCTTGGCGACCTTCAGGCCGAACGCGACATTGTCCGCCACCGTCATGTTCGGAAACAGCGCGTAGGCCTGGAACACCATGCCGACATTGCGCTGGTTCGGCCGAAGCTGCGTCACTTCCTTGCCGTCGATCGAGATCGAGCCCGAGGACGGGGTCTCGAAGCCGGCGACCATGCGCAGCGTCGTGGTCTTGCCGCAGCCCGACGGGCCGAGGAAGGAGATGAACTCGCCGCGTTCCACCGACAGGTTGAAGTCGTGGACGATGGTCAACGGCCCGAAGGCTTTGCGCAGCGAGCGGATTTCGAGATAGCTCATTTCTTGCCTCCGGCGCCGCGGGCGCGGCCGAATACCTGCATCAGGCCCATGCAGGCCCAGGTGACGAGGAAGGCGATGATCGCGAGCGCCGACGGCTCATAGGCGCGGTTCGCACCGATGAGCTGCAGATAGGGCCCGAAAGCCGGCCGGTTGAGCAGGCTCGCCATGGTGAATTCGCCGATCACGATGGCGAAGGTCAGGAACGCGCCGGAGAGGAGCGCCACCCGCACGTTGGGGAAGATGACCTTGAACAGGATGGTCGCCCAGTTGGCGCCGAGGCTTTCGGCGGCCTCGGTCAGCGTGCGCACGTCGATGGTGCGCAGGCCCGTGTCGACCGAACGGTACATGTAGGGCAGCGCCAGCGTGACGTAGCCGAACATGAGGAGGATGTTGGTCGACCACGCATTGGAGGTGAGCGGCAGGATCGACGAAGAGTTGTAGATCTTGAGATAGCCGAACACGATGACGATGGCCGGCACCACGAGCGGCAGCAGTGTCACGAACTCGACGAACGGCCGAAGCTTCGGCAGGCGAAGCTGGATCCAGTAGGCCGCCGGCACCACCAGCATGATGCCGACCGCGATGGTCGCGAGTGCGATCAGCGCCGAATAGCCGAACGTCGCCTGGAAGTTCGGGTCGGTCAGCACCACCCGATAGGCTTCGAAGCTGTAGGTGCCGCGCTGCATGCGCAGCGAGAACTCGAAGGTCGCGATCAGCGGCACGACGAAATAGAGCGTGCCGATGACGATCGCGAGCCAGTGTCCGAACCGGTTCGCCTTCATTTCAGCCACCGCTCGCTGCGGGAGCGAAGCCAGATATAGGTGGCGTTCGACAGCCCGGTGATGATGATCATGCCCAGCGCCAGCGCGTAGCCGAGATTGGCATTGTGCAGCACGTCGCCGCGGATCTGCGCGTAGAGCAGGATGGTGACGATGTTGAGCGACGAGCCGGTGAGCGCATAGGCGGTCGCGACCGCGCCGAACGAATTGGCGAACAGGAGCAGCGTCGCGCCGAGCACGCTCGGCCACAGCACCGGGAAGGCGACGTGGCGCCAGTACTGCCACGTCGTCGCGCCGAGGATGGACGACGCTTCCCGCCACTCGCGCTTCAGCCCGTCCAGCGCCGGCGTCAGGATCAGCACCATCAGCGGGATCTGGAAGTAGAGATAGGTCAGCGTCAGGCCGGTGAAGCTCAGAAGATTGAAGCCGGTCGAGTAGATGTTGAAGCCGGCATATTTGATCAGCAGCGTCGTGATCAGGCCCGTCCGGCCGAGCGTCGCGAGGAACGCGAACGCAAGCGGCACGCCGGCGAACTGCGATGCCACGCCCGAGAACGTCATCAGGGTCGGCCGTATCCAGGCCGGCAGCCCGCCGCCCACCGCGGCGTAGGCGAGCCAGGACCCGATGATGGCGCCCGCGATGGCCGACGCCGCGCTGATCTGGATGCTGATCCAGTAGGCCCGCAGGATCTGGGGCTGCATCAGGTCGGCGAGGTTGCCGAAGGTGAAGTTGCCGTCCGCGTCCTGAAAGGCGCCGACGATCAGGAACGCCATCGGCAGGAGCAGGAACAGCACGGCGAAGATCAGGAAGGGCGAGACGCCGATCAGCGCCCAGGACGTTGCACTCCATCCCGCGGG
>JAEZMP010000156.1 GCA_023442215.1 Pseudomonadota bacterium | reverse complement strand
GGTCGTGACGATGCGGTCGGGAGGAGCAACACCGTTGCGCACCATCATGGCCTCCAGGCTGCGCCGCAGCAGCGAGCCGCGCGGCTGCAGAACCCAGTCGCGGTTCTCCAGGTCGCGCGGGGTCACCGCCTCCAGCAAGGCCAGCGGATGACCGGCACGCACGACGAGGCACGCCTCCTCCGCCCCGACCTCCCGGTAGTCGAACGGTGCCGGATCGGCAAAGAACGGAATGCGGGCGATCACGAAGTCGAGACGGGAGGCGAGAAGCGCCTCGGAAAGAACGTCGCTCGTCTCGACCTGCGCGAAGATCTCAAGCCGCGGCAGGCGGCGGCGCACGGACTCGATCGCCGCCACCAGAGCCTCGATGGCAGGCGCCATCACGGCTCCAACGGAAACGACGCCGCCCTCGCCGCCTTTCAGTGCAGCGATCTCGGACTCCGCATGCCCGAGTTCGGCCAGCATCGTCCGCGTGCGGCGAATCAGCGCCTCACCGTAGAGGTTGGGCTCTATGCCGCGCGCCAGCCGGTCGAACAGCGTCACGCCCACGATCTTCTCGACGTCGTTCAGCATCTTCGACGCCGCTGGCTGGGAGATGTTGAGCGACGCGGCAGCCTGCTGGAGCTTCCGCTCGTCATCCAGCGCGATCAGCAATTGCAGATGGCGAAGCTTCAGCCCTGCTCGCAGCAGCCGGTCGATCTGCACGGGTTCGCGAGGGGTCGCGACGGCGCCGGCGGACGCGGCCGCCCGCGTCCCGATATGCCCGGAACTCAGGTCTTTCATGCGGTTCGTCCCTCGTTCCTCACGCTCGCCTGAGGCCGGATCCGGACGCCTGACCCCTCATTTTGGCGGCTTGCGATACACCGTTTGGCATGAGATATATCATTTTCAATATGTCTCATGCGAAAAATTGCACTTGAAAGTTATACGGAAATCGCATCAACGTCTGCCAATCTGAGGGGCGCCCATCATTCCGAGCGGGAGGTGCCTCCGGTACCGGGAGAGTTCGAAACGCGGCTGGGGGGAAAGCCCGGCTCAGAGAGGGCGAGCGACGGTTGGCCGCCAGGCCGGCCGGCGGACGGCACGTCGAGCCCTCCCGATGACAACAACCACAACGCTGGGAGAAGAAAAGCATGAGGGCACTGACCTCCATCCTCGCAGGGCTCGTCGTCGGCTCGATGGCCTTTGCGGCGCCGTCGTTCGCCGCGGACAAGGGCATCATCGGCGTCGCGATGCCGACCAAGTCTTCCGCCCGCTGGATCGCGGACGGCGACAACATGAAGAAGGTCCTTGAGGAAAAGGGCTACACCGTCGATCTGCAGTATGCTGACGACGACATTCCGAACCAGCTCTCCCAGATCGAGAACATGGTCACCAAGGGCGCCAAGGTGCTCGTGATCGCCTCGATCGACGGCACCACGCTTTCGGACGTCCTGCAGCAGGCCGCCGACAAGGGCGTGAAGACCATCGCTTACGATCGTCTGATCCGCGAATCCCCGAACGTCGACTACTACGCCACGTTCGACAACTTCCAGGTCGGTGTGCTCCAGGGCAGCTACATCATCAAGGCGCTCGGCCTCGATCAGGGCAAGGGTCCGTTCAACATCGAGCTGTTCGGCGGCTCGCCGGACGACAACAACGCCTACTTCTTCTACAACGGCGCGCTCTCCGTGCTGCAGCCCTACATCGACAGCGGCAAGCTCGTCGTGCAGAGCGGCCAGATGGGCATGGACAAGGTTTCGACCCTGCGTTGGGATCCGGCCGTCGCCCAGTCCCGCATGGACAACCTGCTCAGCGCCTATTACACCGACAAGCGCGTCGACGCGGTCCTGTCGCCCTATGACGGTCTCAGCATCGGCATCATCTCGTCGCTGAAGGGCGTCGGCTACGGCGGTTCCGACCAGCCGATGCCGGTCATCACCGGCCAGGACGCTGAAATCCAGTCGGTGAAGTCGATCATCGCCGGCGAGCAGAGCCAGACGGTGTTCAAGGATACCCGTGAGCTCGCCAAGGTCACGGCCGGCATGGTTGACGCTCTCCTGAGCGGCTCGCAGCCGGAAATCAACGACACCAAGACCTACAACAACGGCATCAAGGTCGTTCCGTCCTTCCTGCTGAAGCCGGTCTCGGTGGACAAGAGCAACTGGGAACCGATCCTGATCGGCAGCAAGTACTACACGCTCGATCAAATCCAGTAATCTCGACCGGGGTCGCCAGGCCCTTCCGGCGACCCCGGGAGGGCTCTTTCGTCCGGCCGCCACCGGAAGCGCCCTCTACAGCGGGGGTAACCCGGTGGCGCATGGGCGACCGGGGCACGACTAAAGGTCCTAGGGCCGGCATCGCCGCAAGGTTCTGCCGGCCCTGTTTCTGTATCGGTCACCCGGTCCGGCCCGCGCCATGCGGGCGCTCCGGGCTCATCCGGCTCCCCCTTAACCGACAGGTTCGGTCAGCCGGAGGCGATTTGAGGTCAAGCGATGAATGCCATCCTGGAAATGCGAGGGATCACCAAGACCTTTCCAGGGGTCAAGGCGCTGAACGACGTCAATCTTGTCGTCCGCGCCGGTGAGATCCATGCCCTCGTCGGAGAGAACGGCGCCGGAAAGTCGACGCTGATGAAGGTGCTGAGCGGCGTCTACCCGCACGGCTCCTATGAAGGCGATATCGTCTATCAGGGCGAGACGCGGCAGTTCCGCGACATTGCCGACAGCGAAGAGCTCGGCATCATCATCATCCATCAGGAACTGGCGCTGGTTCCGCTGCTCTCGATCGCCGAGAACATCTTTCTCGGCAACGAGCCCGCGCGTTTCGGGGTGATCGATCGCTCCTCGGTGTTCCGGCGGACGCAGGAACTTCTGAAGACCGTCGGGCTCGACGAATCGCCCGACACGCTCATCACCAATATCGGCGTCGGCAAACAGCAGCTGGTGGAGATCGCCAAGGCGCTTTCCAAGAAGGTGAAGCTGCTGATCCTCGACGAGCCGACCGCCAGCCTCAACGAAAGCGACAGTGCGGCGTTGCTCACGCTGCTCGAAGGCTTCCGCGAGCAGGGCATCACCTCGATCCTGATCTCGCACAAGCTCAACGAGATCTCGCGGGTGGCGGATTCGATCACGGTTCTGCGCGACGGCGCCACCATCGAGACGCTCGACTGCCATGCCGCGGCGATCAGCGAAGACCGCATCATCAAGGGGATGGTCGGCCGCGAGATGGCCGACCGCTATCCGAAGCGCGTCCCGAAGATCGGCGAGCCCATCTTCGAGGTGAAGAACTGGTCGGTGTACCATCCGATCCATTCCGAGCGGCAGATCATCAAGAACGTCGACTTCCACGTGCGCCGCGGCGAGGTCGTCGGCATCGCCGGCCTGATGGGCTCCGGACGCACCGAGTTCGCCATGAGCGTGTTCGGCCGCTCCTATGGCCAGAAGATCTCCGGCGAGGTCTCCCTCAACGGCCGCAAGATCGACGTCAGCACCATCGGCAAGGCGGTTCAGAACGGCCTCGCCTATGCCACGGAAGACCGCAAGCACTACGGCCTGGTGCTCGGCGAGGACATCCGCAAGAACGTCACCCTCGCCAACCTGCCGGGTGTTTCGCGTGGCCCCGTCATCGACGACATGCGCGAACTGACGGTGGCGAGTTCGTTCCGGCAGAAGCTGCGCATCCGCTGCTCCAGCGTCTACCAGCAGACCGTCAATCTGTCGGGCGGAAACCAGCAGAAGGTCGTGCTCAGCAAGTGGCTGTTCGCCGGACCCGAAGTGTTGATCCTGGACGAGCCGACCCGGGGTATCGACGTCGGCGCGAAGTACGAGATTTATGGCATCATCAACGAGCTCGCCGACGAAGGTAAGGGCGTGATCGTCATCTCGTCGGAAATGCCGGAGCTGCTCGGCATCACCGACCGTATCTACGTCATGAACGAGGGAGCTTTCGTCGGCGAATTCCCGACGGCGGAAGCGTCGCAGGAGATCATCATGCGCTCGATCATGAAGGCTGGGGATAAGCTGCAATGACAACAACCGATTCCACGGCCGGCAAGACGGCTCCGTCCAAGACCACTCCTCCGGGCAAGTCCGGCGCCGGCTTTCTGAAGTCGAACCTGCGCGAATACGGAATGCTGCTGTCGCTGTTCGCGATCATGGTCTTCTTCGAGATCGTGACGAACGGCACCCTGCTGCGCCCGCTCAATCTCACCAATCTGGTGCTGCAGAACAGCTACATCGTCATCATGGCGCTGGGCATGCTCCTGGTGATCGTCGCCGGCCACATCGACCTTTCGGTCGGCTCGGTCGCCGGCTTCATCGGCGCGCTCGCGGCGGTGATGATGGTGCAATGGGGCGTTCCGGCGCTGCCGACGACCATCGTCTGCCTCGTGGCCGGCGGCGTGATCGGTGCGGCCCAGGGCTATTGGGTCGCGTTCTTCCGCATTCCGTCGTTCATCGTTACCCTCGCCGGCATGCTTGTGTTCAAGGGGCTCACGCTCGCCCTGCTCGCCGGCCAGTCGGTCGGTCCGTTCCCGCAGGCCTTCCAGCGGCTTTCGTCGGGCTTCATCCCGGACTTCAGCAGCGAGCCCGGTCTGCGCATCACCTCGATGATCCTCGGCGCCGCGGTGGCTGCGATCCTGATCTGGGTCAACTACAGCAGCCGCCAGAAGCAGATCCACCACGGTGTCGAGACCGAGCCGTTCGGCTTCTTCCTCCTGAAGAACGGCATCGGCGCGGCGGTCATCCTCTACTTCACCTACCTGCTCTCCACCTACAAGGGCCTGCCGAACGTCCTGATCATCATGTTCGCGCTGATTGCCATCTACGCGTTCGTGACCAACCGCACGATCATCGGCCGGCGCATCTATGCCCTCGGCGGCAACGAGAAGGCGGCGAAGCTCTCCGGCGTGAAGACCGACCGGCTCACCTTCTTCACCTTCGTCAACATGGGCATGCTGGCCGCGCTCGCCGGTCTCATCTTCGCGGCGCGCCTGAACACGGCGACCCCGAAGGCCGGCGTCGGCTTCGAGCTCGACGTGATCGCGGCCTGCTTCATCGGCGGCGCCTCCGCTTATGGCGGCGTCGGCACGGTGGTCGGCGCGGTGATCGGCGCCTTCATCATGGGCGTGATGAACAACGGCATGTCGATCCTCGGCATCGGCATCGACTATCAGCAGGTCATCAAGGGCCTGGTGCTGCTCGCCGCCGTCTTCATCGACGTCTACAACAAGAACAAGTGACGGGTCGGCGCCGGCGGGGTTCTTTCCGCCAGGTGCCTGTCTTCTGCGCCCACAAAAAAGCGCGCCCGACCGGCTGGTTGGGCGCGCTTTTTCGTCTGTGAACGAAATTCCCGCCGGGTCAGCGCCCGGCGGGACCGTCACGCGGCCGCGGCCGCGTCAGTTCTTCTCCTGCACGTGCGCCTCGAGGAACCAGAGGTCCTTGTCGAGCGAACGGGAGGCGGCGGTGAAGATGTCGGCCGTGTTCGCATCGCCGGCCTCGTCGGCCTCGTCGATCGCCTTGCGCACCGCGTTGGCGACGATGCCGTAGCGCTCGATCAGCGCGGCGAGGTGATCGTGCACCGAGTAGATGTCCGTCGGATACGGCGGCAGGCTGGTGCCCGAAGCCACCGTCTGCAGGCTGCCAAGCGCCGTGCCGCCGAGCTGGGCGACACGCTCGGCGATCGTGTCGGAATGGCCGTCGAGATCGCTGCGGAAGCCGTCGAGCATCTCGTGAACGGCGATGAACTGCGGGCCCTTCAGGTTCCAGTGCGCCTGCTTCGTGACGAGCGCCAGATCGATGGTCGAGGCCAGCGTCCGGTTCAGAAGGTCGATAACAACCGTTTTGGTGTTGGACGGAAGATCGTTCCGTGTCGAGTGGACGGTCATCGGACGGTACCTTTTCCTGGTTGCATCACATCGGCCCCGACTGGGCCGTGGAGGTGTATCGCGTTGCCCTCTCGGGCGAGACTAGAGCGCTTCCCGATCGGATGGGCTCCATCCGATCGGCAAGGAATCGCTCCAGACTCAAGAGCGTGAGCATATCCTTGTCGTTCAGATCGGTTGGATCTGAACGGATATGCTCTAGCACGGCGAAAATAACATGCCGATTGCGGCACCGGTTCCGCCAGCTTTTCCCTGCGCTGGAATAGTGGGCAGCGCTTGGGCCCAATTCAAGTCGATACGAACCGGCCGGAGGCCGCACGGCCGATTTCTTCGGGCGATTGTGAAACGCCCGTAAATGCCCCCGTCCCGCCCAAAATATGGCCGGGCGGCCTCATTTGCAGTGCCGCGATGCGAGAGCCGGGCTATCCTCTCCCGGCCGTGGGCGACGATCACCCAACAAGGAGCGAACCGAATGATGAAGAAAATATCCTCGATGGTGGCGGCCGGCAGCTGCGCCGTTCTCATGCTGGCGGGTTGCGTGCAGAGCCCGGCGGAGATCGCGCTGAACCAGACCAAGAGCCCCTATGTGGAGACCCAGCGCGACGAGGCCTCCTGCGGCAAGACCCAGAACATCTGGACCGCGCGCTATGTCGTGAAGGGCACCCGCGACTATTCGGGCAAGGCCGTCGAGGCCTGCTTCAAGACCCGTCAGGCGTGCCACACCTGGCTGTCCGCGGCGAACGATTATCAGGGCGACGGCGAGATCATCGCCGACCAGTGCACCAAGAAGTCGTGACCGGCGCGAGCATATCCCGTTCAGATCGAACGATCTGAACGACGACGACATGCTCATGGTTTTGAATCTGAGCGATTCCTTGTCGATCTGATGATTCCATCGGATCGGAAGGCGCTCTAAGGC
>JAEZMP010000065.1 GCA_023442215.1 Pseudomonadota bacterium | reverse complement strand
CGTCTCCGCGTCCTCGCTCGGCGAGGTCTCGCGCGGCGGCTTCCTCGACCGCGGCGCCGAGCGCGCCATCGCCGCCGAGGCGATCGCCTCCTACCAGATCGCCTGCCGCGGACCGGACACGCCCGTCGCCGTGATGTCCGGCGGCAACCAGCAGAAGGTGATCGTCGCCCGCTGGGCACGCACCTGCCGCCGCGTGCTGATCCTCGACGAGCCGACGCGGGGCGTCGATGTCGGCGCCAAGATGGAAATCTACCGCATCATGCAGGCGCTCGCCGAAGCCGGCATCGCCGTCCTGATGATCTCGTCGGAACTGCCGGAAATCGTCGGCATGTCCGACCGCGTGGTGGTGATGCGCGAGGGCATCGTCACCGGCGAACTCGTCGGCGACGAGATCGAGGAAACGGCGATCGTCGGCCTCGCCACCCAGCACGCCGCGGCCTGAGGGGAGGAACCGGACCCATGCCGACATCAGCTCCCACCACATCAGTTCCCACCACATCGGCGCTTGCCGCTTCCGCTCCCGCCCGTGGCCGCCGCTCGCGGCTCGGCCGCTTCCTCGCCGCGCGCACGGGCATCGTCACCTCGCTGCTGCTGATCGCGCTGATGCTGGTGGCCGGCGCGGTGCTGTCCGACCGCTTCCGCACGGCGGGCAACCTCCTCAACGTGTTCGAGCAGTCCTCCGGGCTCGCGTTCGTCAGCCTCGGCCAGACGCTGGCGATCCTCACCGGCGGCATCGATCTCTCGGTCGGCTCGCTCATCAGCCTGGTCTCGGTGCTTACGGCCGGCCTGATCGACGGCGATTCCGCCCGCACCCTGCCGGTCGTCGCCGCGATGCTCGCGCTCGGCCTCGGCGTCGGCGCCATCAACGGGCTCGCGGTCATCCGCCTGCGCATCCACCCGCTGATCGTCACCCTCGGCACCGGCGCCATCCTGCAGGGCATCACGCTGCTCTATGCGCTGGGGCCGGTCGGTTCGGCCCCGCCGGAATTCGACGCCATCGCCTATGGCAGGCTGTTCGGCCTGCCGGCCTCCGCGGTGCTGGCGGTGATCGCCTTCGTCCTCGTCGCCCTGTTCCTGCGCTACGTGCCGTTCGGCCGCCAGATCTACGCGGTCGGCGACGATGCCCACGCCGCCCGGCTGATGGGTCTGCCCCACGACCGCGTCATCGTGTTCGTCTACGCCTTCTGCGGGCTGTGCGCGTCCCTGACCGCGATCTATCTCGTCGGCCGCTTCGGCTCCGGCCAGCCCTATCAGGGCGCGAACTACACGCTCGCCTCGATTACGCCGGTCGTGGTCGGCGGCACGCTTCTCTCCGGCGGCCGCGGCGGCGTCATCGGCACGCTGATCGGCGCCTACCTGATCTCGCTCCTCAACAACCTGCTGAACTTCATGGACGTCTCGTCCCACGTCCAGCTCATCGTCCAGGGCCTGATCATCATCCTCGCGGTCTCGGTCTACATCGAAAAAAGGAGGTCGATCGCATGAGCGAGCTTGCGGGAACGCCCCACGCCGCCGCCGCGTCGCACACGGGAGCCGGATCGATGGACGCCACCTCGATGAAGGCCGGCTCCGCCCGGTCGGGCCTTGCCGGCTTCGCCTCCCGTCACGGCATCTACCTCTTTCTCGTCGCGCTGATCGCGGTGTCCGGTGCCGTCGCGCCGAGCTTCCTCGGCGGCAGCAACGTCTCCAACATGCTGATGCAGATGGCGCCGCTCGGCATCGTCGTCATCGGCCAGACCTTCGTGATCCTGGTCCGCGGCCTCGATCTGTCGGTTGCCTCCGTGATGGCGACGGCGGCGGTGGCGGCAACGAGCTTCTCCGGCACCAATGCCGACCTGCCGGCCGTCCTCGGCCTCGGGCTCGCCATCGGTCTCGGCACCGGGCTCGCCAACGGGCTGCTGATCACCAAGCGCCAGGTGTCGCCGTTCCTCGCCACGCTCGCGACCATGATCGTGCTTCAGGGCATCCGCTTCGCGTGGACCCAGGGCGCGCCCTCCGGCAGCGTGCCGCCGCTGCTGCGCACCGTGGGCTCCCAGGCGTTCTACGGCGTGCCCTACAATCTCATGGTCATGGTGGTGCTGGCGGTCGTGTTCGGCCTCGTGCTGCACGCCTCCACCTTCGGCCGCAAGGTCTACATCACCGGCGGCAATCCGCTC
This sequence comes from Pseudomonadota bacterium, assembly GCA_023442215.1. Lineage (GTDB taxonomy): Bacteria > Pseudomonadota > Alphaproteobacteria > Rhizobiales > Segnochrobactraceae > Pseudoxanthobacter. Next base: position 501 of record JAEZMP010000065.1, on the reverse strand, counting down.
ACCGCCCGGCTCGTCGGCATCGGCGCCGACCGCGTCACCATCGCCTGCTACATGATCTCGGGCGGGCTCGCCGCCATCGCGGGGCTGGTGCTGTCGGGCTTCGTCGGCATCGTCGACAACTGGGTCGGGCGCGGGTTCGAGCTCGATTCCATCGTTGCCGCGGTCATCGGCGGCGTGGCGCTCTCCGGTGGCCGCGGCTCCATTCCCGGCGCGCTCGCCGGCGCCGCGATCCTCACGGTGGTGTTCAACGCCGTGCTGCTGTTCGGCCTTCCGGTTCAGTTCCAGATCATCATCAAGGGCGCCGTGATCATCCTGGCCGCCGCCTTCTACATGCGCCGCGCGCACTGACCCGCGCGCCCCGATACCGATGGAGTGCCCCATGACCGACCCCGTCCAGACCCCCGCCGGCGGCTACCGCCTCGACGGCCGCAGCATCATCGTCACCGGCGCCGGCCGCGGCATCGGCGCGGCGATCGCCGCCGACCTCGCCCACGCCGGGGG
>JAEZMP010000008.1 GCA_023442215.1 Pseudomonadota bacterium | reverse complement strand
GCTACCAGGCGGCGGGGCTCGACGACATGACCGTGGTTTCGACCGGCACCTGGATCGTCGCCATCAGCGACCGGCAGGGACCGGACTTCGCGGTGGAGCAGCCGGCGCTCTGCTGCAATGCCGACGTCCGCGGCGAGCCCCTGCCCGGCATCCTCGTGATGGGCGGGCGGGAATTCACCGCCGTGAAGGGAGAGGCGGAAGGCCCGGCTTCGGCGGACGCGCTCGCCCGCATCCTCGAAACCGGGACGATGGCGCTGCCGTTCTTCGGCACCGACGACGGGCTCTTTCCCGGAACGGCCCGCAGCGGCACGATCGAGGGGCCGCTCGCAGCCGATCCCTCGATCCGCTTCACGCTGGCGGTGCTCTATACCGCGCTCCTGACCGATTGCTGCCTCGACCTCGTCGAGACCGCGACCGTGGTGCTCGACGGCAATTTCGTGCGCGATCCGCTCTATGGCCGCGTCGTCGCCACCCTGCGGCCGGACCGCACCGTGCTCGCGAGCCGCGACGCCTACGGCTCGGTCGCGGGTGCCGCCCTGCTTTCCTCCCATGAAGCGCGCACGACGCCGGTCGCGCTCGACTTCGACCGCCCCGCAATCCTCGACGATCCCCGCCTGCCCGCCTACGCCGCGGAATGGCGGCAACGTGCCAATGCAAGGAGACCCCGATGAGTGCCACCGATACCGCCGGCCAGAGCGCCGGCAGCTACGACGACCTCGCCACACGCCGCGAGATGGTCGAGACCGGCCGCCGCATGAACGCGAGCGGCATCAACCAGGGAACCGCGGGCAACATCTCGATCCGCAACCCGAAGGGGTTCCTGATCACCCCGACCTCGCTGCCCTACGACCGGATGGAGCCGGAAGATCTGGTGCAGATGAGCTTCGACGGCGTCTATGAAGGCCGCCGCCGGCCGTCCTCGGAATGGCGCTTCCACCGCGACATCCTGAAGAGCCGGCCGGACATCGACGTGGTGCTGCACTGCCATTCGGTCTACGCCACGACGCTCGCCTGCCACCACAAGACCATCCCGAGCTTCCACTACATGGTGGGCGTGGCCGGCGGCACCACGATCCGCTGCGCGCGCTACGCGACCTTCGGGACGCAGGCGCTTTCGGATGCCGCCATCGAGGCGCTCGACGGCCGCCTCGCCTGCCTGCTCGGCCAGCACGGCCAGATTTCGCTCGGAACCTCGCTGTCGAACGCGCTGGCGCTCGGCATCGAGGTGGAGACGATCTCCCGGCTCTACGTGCAGGCGCTGACGCTCGGCGAGCCGCCGGTGCTGTCGGACGAGGAAATGGCGCGCGTCCTCCAGCAGATGAAGAACATGAGCTACGGCCGCGCGCCGGACCTCGAAGGCGTCAACGACATCGCGCGGGCGACGCCCGCCGCGGCAGGCTGACGGCATCGGCGGAGGGACGCCGCGTCCGTCCGCAACCCGGCTTCAGGCCACGGCCGGGTTGCGGACGTGGCGGGCGGCGGCGGCGAGGAACGCCACCAGCAGCGGATGCGGCGCGCCGCGGCGCGTGCCGAGTTCCGGATGGCCCTGCATGCCCATGAAAAACGGGTGGGCCGGCACCTCGACGGCATCGACGACGCCGCCGCCGCAGCCGGTGGCGGCGACCTTGAGGCCGGCGCGCTCCAGATCCGGCACCAGCGCGGGCGCGAGATGGAAGCGGTGGTTGCAGCGGATCACCGGCGTGCGCGGCAGCACGGCCGCGAGCCGGCTGCCGGCGACGGGCGCGACCGGCTGGTCGCCGGTGCGGTGCTCCGGCAGCGGGCCTGCGCCGCCGCTCGTTCCGGCCATGGCGACGAAGGTCTTGATCGGCGCGGCGGGGTCGGCCTCCGCGAGGCTCGCCACGGCGGCGCCGAAGGCCCGCCACGCGACGGCGGTCGACATCGTCTGCATGCCGAGGCAGAGGCCGACGGTGGGCACGCCTTCCGCGAGCGTGGCGGCGGCCGCGCGGATCTGGCCGGGCACGTTCGCCATGTCCGAACCGCCCGGCAGCAGCACGCCGGCGAAGCCCCTGAGCCGGCCGGCGATCGCCTCCGGCGCCCCGTCGAGGCCCGGCGGCGGCACGAAATGCACGTCGAGCGCGATGCCGAGGTGCTCGGCCGCATCCGCCAGGCTGGCGACGGCGGCGGGATAGACGTCGCGATGGTCGCGTTCGGCGCCGATCAGCGCGATCGCGAGCGCGGGGCCGCCCGGTTCCGTTCGCGGAGAGGTGTGAAGCCCGCCGAAGCGGTCGCGCCACAACAGCGGCGGCGTGCCGGGCGGGGCATCGGCGAGGGCGAGGCCCTCCGCGGTTTCCACGACAGTGACCCGACGCACGGCGATGCCGGCCTCCGCCGCCGCGCGCTCGAGGCCGGCGACGGCCTCGCCGTCGGCGAGAAAGGCGGGATGGAGCGGGACCGTCACCGGTTCCGCCGCCGCGGCCGCGACGATTTCGGCGGGCGACGAGGCCGGCCGCACCGGCGAACCGAGGGCGCGCTCGGCCCAGACGAGCCCGCTCGGGCCGAGGCCGCCGGCCGCGAACACATATTGCGCCGCGTCGGCATCGCGGACGGTGTCGAACCGGGCCGGGAGATGATGGAACGCGGTGCCTTCCGCCGCCGCCAGCGCGCCGGCCGCCGCGCCGAACCGCGCCGGAACGTCCGTGTCGTCGAGCACCAGCGTCAGGGTCATCGGCCGCATCCAGAATTGATTCGTTTCACTCAAGCCATACAATAGCGCCGCGCCCGCCACCATCAACGCCTGCTTGTCCGCCTTTGGCGGGGCGGCGTGCAGCGTCACATCGCCCCGAATTGGGGATGGCGTTTGGGTCGCATTATTATTGCACTTATTCCGTCAATCTGTACAATAATCCGATCCATCATCGAAGGATTTGCTGCCATGTCGACTGCCCGGCTCGCGCCGCGCATGAGCGGTGCCGGCTCCTCGCCCACCGCTGAAATCTCCAACAAGGTGCGCGCGCTGACGGCGGCGGGCCATGCGGTCGTCAATCTCGGCGAGGGAGAGCTCGACTTCCCGACCCCGCCGGCGATCTGCGAGGCGGGCATCGCCGCGATCCGCGAGGGCGACACCAAGTACACCGCGGTCGCCGGCACGGCGCAGCTGAAGGCCGCGATCCGCGCCAAGTTCGCCCGCGAGAACGGGCTCGTCTACAGCGACGCCGAGGTGATCGCCGGGGCGGGCGCCAGGCAGCTGATCTTCAACGCCTTCCTCGCGACCCTCGCGCCCGGCGACGAGGTGATCGTGCCGGCGCCCTACTGGGTGTCCTACCCGGACATGGTGCGGCTCGCCGAGGGCACGCCGGTGATCGTGCCGTGCCGTCCGGAAGACGGCTGGAAGCTGACCCCGGCCGCGCTCGAAGCCGCCATCGGCCCGCGCACCCGCTGGGTGGTGCTGAACTCGCCGAACAATCCGACCGGCGCGGTCTACAGCCCTGCCGAGATGGAGGCGCTGACGAGCGTGCTCGCCGCCCATCCGGACGTGCTGGTGATGGCCGACGACATCTACGAGCATGTGCGCTTCGGCGTGGCGTTCGCTACCCCCGCCGCCGTGGCGCCCGGGCTCGCCGACCGCACGCTCACCATCAACGGCCTGTCCAAGGGCTATTCGATGACGGGCTGGCGCATCGGCTATGCCGGCGGCCCGGCGTGGCTGGTGTCGGCCCTGCAGGTGCTGCAGTCGCAGAGCACGTCGAACCCGAGCACCATCAGCCAGCGCGCGGCCGTGGCGGCGCTGGAAGGCGGCCTGCCGTTCATGGAGGGCTGGCTCGCCACGCTGCGGGAGCGGCGCGGGATCGTGCTGGAGACGGTGGCGCGCACCGACGGGCTTTCGTGCGACGTGCCGGAAGGCGCGTTCTACGTGTTCGCCGATTGCCGCGCGCTGATCGGCACCCGCCGCCCGGACGGTCCTCTCATCGCCGACGATCTCGGGTTCGCGACTTACCTGCTCGAAGCCGCCCACGTCGGCGTGGTGCACGGGTCGGCGTTCGGCACGCCGGGCTATATCCGCATCGCCTATGCCGTGGACACGGACACCCTGCGCGCGGCCTGCCGCCGCATCGAGGCCGCGTGCGCCGCCCTGACGAAAAAGGCGGCGGCCTGAGCCGCCGCCTCTCGGGCGTTTGTCTTCCGTCGACTGGCGCCGTTCCGTGTCGACTGGCGCCGTTCCGTTCGGATCGCAACGACCTGAACGGAACGGCCGCCGGCCTCAGGCCGGTTCGAACAGCCGGCGCTCGAACAGCGCATTGCCCTTGAGGCTATGCAGCGTCTTGGCCGCCGCGAGCACGCCGAGATCGACCAGCGGCTCGACGATGATGACGAGCATGTAGGCGCCGCCGAACGAGACGATCGAGGCGGCGTTCCCGGCGGTGAAGCCCTGGCCGTAGAAGGCCCAGAACGCCACCCAGGCGACGATGCCGGCCTGATAGGACGTCGAAAGCGCCAGCGCCTGACGGTATTTCAGCTCAACATAGGGCGTTTCGGGCGCGATGATGCGGCGGCCGAGCGCGGACAGCGCGAACAGCGGCACCAGCAGCGTGGTGACGTTCATGCCATATTGCGGCAGATCGAACGGGGCGAAGAACAGGCCCTGGATCAGCAGGCCGAGCGCGAGGCCGATGGCGGCCGGCGCGGCGCCGAGGATCAGGAACAGCGTCGAGCCGAGGATGAGGTGCACCTCGGAAACGCCGACCGGATAGTGCGGCAGCACCTCGAAGAAGGCGAAGACGAGCGCGGTCGCGACCGCGCTGCGGCCGATCATGGACAGCGGGCCGCGCTCGCGCACCCCCTGCCACGCGAGGTTCAGCGCGTAGCCGCCGGCGGCGGCCGCCGTCACATAGCTCAGCCAGATTTTGCCATCGGCCACGAGGCCGGGTTCGATATGCATGGGTCTCTCCTTTGCCGTCTCACCCGACGGCGTGCTGGACACATGCGCAATGGCCGGTCTCCTGACTCGCGGGTCGTCACGCCTTTCCGCCTTCCCGGATCCCGGTTCGGGTCCCAGTGGCACGATGGAAAGACACTCGCCGCTCACAGTCGCGGGGGCGGTTGGGGCCCGGAACGCAGGTTCCTTCCCCATTCCCGTTTCATTCTTCGGCGGCGCCTGACCGCCGGGGAACACCATGCGCCCGGGCAGAGTTCGGGGATCCAGCGCGCGGAGTCAACGGCCGTGGCGACGCAGCCCGGCCCGACACGGCGTCCGTTCACGCCGACACGACCGGCAAGCGACCGGCATCAGCCCGCATCGAAGGCGCGGCGGGCCGCCTCGACCCGGGCGAGATTCTCCTCCGCCCAGATCCACACGCCGCAGAACGCCGCCCCGAGGCTCGCGCCGAGGTCGGTGAGGCGGTATTCCACCCGCGGCGGAACGACCGGATGCACCGTGCGCGTCACCATCCCGTCGCGTTCCATCTGGCGCAGCGTCTGGGTGAGCATCTTCTGGCTGATGCCGGGCACGAGGCGCGCGAGCGCGGTGAAGCGCAGTTCGCCGTGTTCGGCCAGAACTTCCAGAAGCAGCATGGTCCACTTGTCGGCGACTCGGCCGATCAGTTCCGTCACCAGCGCCTCGACCCTCGGGTCGACGTCGGACGGCGGCACACGATCGGCGATCCTGCGGGCATCGTCGATGGTGCGCTGGTCGAAAGGCATGCCGGCCATGAAGCGGCTCCCTGCTCGCGGGAAACGGCCCCGCCGGCCGATGTGGACGGCCGGACGGTCGCCCGCATCACTCTCTTTCAGGTAAGTATAATTCTTTCCGGTGCCTTCTTTCCAGCGGAGCGCGGCGGGGTCAATTAAGGGGCCCCGATCCCAACAGGAGAGCGAGCCATGAAGCTCAGCGGCAACACCATCCTGATCACCGGCGGCGGCTCCGGCATCGGCGAGGCCCTCGGCCACCGCTTCCACGACCTCGGCAATTCGGTGATCGTCGCCGGCCGCCGCCCCGAGGCGCTCGAGGCGGCCATCGCCGGCCGGCCGAACATGAGAGCGATGACGCTCGACATCGACAGCAGCGACGCCATCGCCGACTTCGCGCGGCGCGTCGTGGCCCAACATCCGGCGCTCAATGTCGTGATCAACAATGCCGGCATCATGCGGTTCGAAGCGCTCGACACCGCGCGCGACCTGGCCGACGTGGAGGCGACGATCACGACCAACCTGCTCGGCCCGATCCGGCTGACCAACGCGCTCATCGACCACCTCGCGGCGCAGGCAGATGCGGCGATCGTCAATGTCACGTCGGGTCTCGCCTTCGTTCCGCTGGTGGCGACGCCGACCTATTCCGCCACCAAGGCGGCGCTGCATTCCTACACGGTGTCGATGCGCGACGCGCTGAAGGGCAAGGTCGAGGTGATCGAACTGGCGCCGCCGGCAGTGCGCACCAGCCTGACGCCCGGCCAGGCGACGCGCCCGGGCTACCAGCCGCTGGCGGAGTTCATCGACGAGGTGATGACCCTGTTCGCGCAGCAGCCGACGCCGCCGGAGATCGTGGTGACGCGCGCGCATTTCCTGCGGGATGCGGAGGCGGAGGGCCGTTTCGAGCAGGCGCTCGCCACCATCAACGACTTCGCGCGCCAGGCGCGGGAATCGCAGGACTAAGAGCGATTTCTTGTCGATCGGACGGAACAAGAGCGGGGCGCTTTGGCAGGGAAGCGCCCCGTTCCACCCCGGATTAAATAAAGGAAATGTACTCAGGGTGGGGAATGGAAGTCTGGACGGCGCGTGAGCCCGGGCGCATCTTCCATCCCGTCACGCAGCAAGCTTCACTTCATCCAAGTCGAAGCAAGAAATACACACCCGGAGTTCTTTCGATGTCTATCACGAAGACGAATACGAATGATCATTCCCGGATCATTGATGATGCCGCGCTGGCCGAAATCAGCGGCGGCGGCTTTTTCAGCGACCTGTCGACGGCGATCGACTATGTGACCTCGCCGGTCGCCACCGGTTCCGAGGCGATCTACCAGGCGGCCGGCGGCACCAATCCCTATGTCGGCGACGCGGTCGAGATCGTGGCGGACGCCGCTTCGCACGGCTGAAACGACATCGGGCGTCCGTGGGCGGAGGCCTTGGAGCATAGCCTCGTCGATCGGATGATTGCATCCGATCGGGAAGCGCTCTCGGGTGGTCTCCGCCCCGTCGTCCGGCATCGGGCCGGTTCGAAACCGGACCGCTCTCAGGCGAGCGTCACCCGGGCGCGCGGATCGGCGGCGAGCGCCTTCAACGCCTCGGCGACCTCGGCCACGGCCGGGGCTTCGAGATCGCGCAGCGGCGGGCGCACATGGCCGCCGTCGAAGCCGCGCAGGGCCATCGCCGCCTTGGTCGTCTGCGGCTGGCCGTGACGGCGGGCGAGCGCGCGGAACGGATACCAGATCCGGTGCAGGTCGCGGGCGGTCGCGGCGTCGCCGGCTTCCAGCGCGCGGTAGGTCGCCAGGATGAGTTCCGGCAGCGCGCAGGAATTGGTGGACGAGATGCCGTCGAACCCGGCCATCATCGGGCCGAGGAAGGCGAGATCCGACGCGCAGAACAGGCGGATGCGGCCGGAGAGGCGGTTGGCGATGCGGTCGATGACCGCGACCGACAGGTCGCCCTGCTTGACGCCGACGACATCGGGAATATCCGCCAGCCGCTCCAGCACGTCGGGCTGGAGGGTGATGCCGATGCCGGGCGCGTTGTAGACGAGGATGCCGGTCTTCGACAGCGGCGCCATCTCCTCGAAGAACGAGACGATCTGGCCGTCGGTGACCTCGGAGACATAGGGCGGCGTCACCATCGGCAGGCCGCCGAGATCGCCGGCGAGCGCGGTCAGGTCGCGCACCGTGCGGGTGTCGGAACCGGCCGAGCACAGCATCACCGGGACACGGTCGCCGACGATATCCATGACGGTGCGGAACAGGTCCGCGCGCTCGTCCGCCGACATCGCCGGGAACTCGCCGTAGGTGCCGCCGATCAGGATGCCGTCGTAGCCGAGCCCGATGACGCGCTCGACCGAGCGGGCGAGACCCGCCTTGTCGATGGCGCCGGTGGCATCGAACGGCGTGACCGTGATGTTGAAGAGACCCGCGAGACGCGCGCGGGATTCGGCGATGTCCTTCATGACAGCCTGCCTTGTGATCGATGGCCTGGAGCGCGTTTCGCCGGACATGGTCCCCGGGCGACGGGCGCGCTCGAAATGCGGATGTCGGGGCGCATCCCCGGATGCGCCCCGCGTCGATTGGCGATGCCGCGCGGGAAATGCCCCGGGCGGAAAGTCACGCGCGGCGTCAGACCGCGATTTCGCGGAAGCCGCGGTCGACGGTGCCCAGCACCTTGCAGCCCGTTTCCGTGACGACGATGGTTTCGCTGACGCCCACCGTGAAGCGGCCGTAGATGCGCAGCGCCGGCGGCAGGTGGAACGCCATGCCGGGCACGAGCGGCGTCTTCACCCCGGTGTTGAGGCTGAGGATGCTGCCCTCGCCCCAGTCCGGCGCGAACGAGATGCCGACGCTGTAGCCGAGGCGCTTGCGGAAGTTGTCGGTGTAGCCGGCGGCGTCGATCACCTTCTGGCAGGCGATGTGCGGCACCTCGCAGGCGACGCCCGGTTTGATGGCGTCGAGCGAGACGGCGAGCGCCTCCTGGCAGACCTTCATCATCTCCACCGCCTCGGCGGGGGCCTTGCCGATCCACGCCGAGCGCATCAGCGCCGCGTGGTAACGGTCATGGCACGCGGCCATTTCGAGGAAAGCCGGATCGCCGGTTTCGAGCCGGCGCCGCTTCCACGTGCCGTGGGGCACGCCGCTGCGCGGGCCGGAGGAGACCAGCGGCTCCATGCCCATGTACTCCGAGCCGGCCGCAATCGCCGCGCCCATCATCGCCGCGACGAGATCGTTCTCGGTGGCGCCCGGCAGCAGGGCCGCGAGGCCGGCATTGAGGCCGGCATCGACATAGCCCGCCGCCTTCTCGAGCTTCTCGATCTCGAGCGGCGACTTCACCGCGCGCAGCTTCTCCACGATGCCGGCGGCGTCGTGCACCGTGCCGAGCGCCGCCTGCAGCGCCTCGTAGGTGGCGATCGGCAGGAACCAGCCGCGCTTGTCGATGGCGACGCGCTTGCCCTTGAGGCCCTTCGACGCGATCAGCGCCATCAGGAAGGCGACCGGATCGTCGCTGTCCTGATAGATCGCCGCATCGGAGATGTAGGTGTTGGCGATGAAGTTGAAATATTCGAGCTGCCGCACCACGAACGCGGGCTCGCCCTCGACCGGCAGCACCAGCGCCTGGAAGGTGTAGTAGCCCGGCGTCTGCTGGCCGGTGAGATAGAAGATGTTCTCCGGGCCGGTCACGATCATCACGTCGATGCCGGCCTCGACCAGCCCCTGGCGGGCCCGGGCGACGCGCGCATCATACTCGGCCTTCGGGAAGGCGGATTCCTGTCCCTGGACCACGCCTGCGGTGGCGGTCATGTCACGAAAACTCCCTGATGAGATGCGTCCGCGACGCATCGAACGAAAGGCCGAGGCCGGGATGCGGCGGAACCGCGACGTGGCCTTCGGCATAGGCGAGCCCGGCGGCCGGATCGTCGGCGAGGCCGTCGGCGCCGTAGAGCTCCGCGAAGTCCGGGCGGCTCGCGGCGGCGAGGTGCAGCGCGGCGGCGGTGGCAAGCCCGCCCTCGTTCATCTGGCCGATCATGAAGGGCACGCCCGCCGCCTTCAGGAGCCGGACGGCCTGGAGCGCGGGTACGAGGCCGCCGAGCTTGACGAGCTTCAGGTGCGCCATCAGCCCGCCGCCGGCATCCGCGATGCGCGCGACGTCGTCGAGGCCCTTGACGCTCTCGTCGAGCATGACCGGGACCGGGCTTTCGGCGGCGAGCAGCGCGAGGCCCTGCCAGTCGCCGGGCGCGACCGGCTGCTCGACATAGGCGAGGTCGAACGGCGCCAAGGCATCGAGGTGGGCGAACGCCGCGGCGAGATCCCATGCGCCGTTGGCATCGGCCGCGAGCTTGATGCCGTCGCCGAACCGCTCGCGCAGCGGGGCGATCCGGCGGACGTCGTCCGCGATGTCACCGGCGCCGATGCGGACCTTGAGGTCGCGGAAGCCGCGCGCGACGTAGGATTCGGCACGGGCGACAAAGACGGCGTCGGACGACACGAACAGGGTCTGGTTGCTCGGCCACGCGATGGCGCCGGCGCCGGAGAGGCCGGCCGCGTCGCCGTCCGGCAGTTCATCGGCGAGCAGCGCGGCGACCGGACGGCCGGCCCGCTTCGCCATGAGATCGTGCAGCGCGCAGTCGATGAGGGTTCGCACCGGCGCGCTCGCGCCGGACAGGGCGGCCGGCGGCGCGGCGAGAAGCGCCGCCGGATCGGCCGACCAGTCGAGGCCGCCGATGACCGCCACGGCTTCCGCCAGCACCGCCTCGGCGGCGAGCCCGTTGAGATAGGCGATGTTGAGGCGCACCTCGCCCGTCGCCACCAC
>JAEZMP010000331.1 GCA_023442215.1 Pseudomonadota bacterium | reverse complement strand
GATGCACGACGACGGCGTGCTGCCTGATGACATCGAGCAGGCCGAGGTGATCCTCGTCGGCGTGAGCCGCACCTCCAAGACGCCGACGTGCATCTATCTCGCCAACCGCGGTGTGAAGGCGATCAACATTCCGATCGTGCCGGGCGTGCCGCTGCCGCGGCGGTTGTTCGAGGCTGAAAACCCATTGGTCGTCGCCCTCGTGGCCAGCCCCGAGCGCATCGCCCAGATCCGCGAGCACCGTCTTCTGACGCTCAACGCCAAGCCAGACGATGCCGCCTATGTCGACCGTCGCGCCATTGCCGAGGAGATCGCGCTGACCCGGCGCATCTGCGCGGAACACCGGTGGCCGATCATCGACGTCACGCGTCGCTCGATCGAGGAAACCGCCGCCGCCATCATGGCGCTGGCGAAGCAGCACCGGGAACAGTTGCGCGAGCAGGGCATCGGCTGAGCGCCGGGGATTTTCCGTCCCATCGGCGGCCGGGATGGTCTATGACGGCGCGAAGACGTGCGTCGTTCGCCGGAGGTGTCGCCCGTGACCATGCCCATCGTGCTCGCATCCCGCAGCGCGGCGCGGATCCGCATGCTGGCGGAAGCCGGCATTTCCGTTCTCCCCGTGCCTGCGGATCTCGACGAGCGGGCCGTCGAGCAGCCGCTGGCCGAGGCCGGCGCCCGCCCCGACGAGATCGCACGCGCCCTTGCCGCCAAGAAGGCCGAGGCCGTCGCCGTGCTCCACCCCGATGCGATCGTGATCGGCTGCGACCAGACGCTCGACCTCGACGGGCTGAAGTTCGACAAGGCGCCGAGCCCGGAGGCCGCGGCTGCGCAGCTGAGGGCGCTGCGCGGGCGCACCCATGTGTTGCACTCGGCGGTCTGCGTCATCGAGCCGGGTTCCGCTGCGCGCCCCGCCTGGAGCCACGTCTCGGCGGCGCGCCTGACGATGCGACCCTTCAGCGATGCCTTTCTCGAGGGCTATGTCGCGGCCGAGGGCGAGGCGCTGACGGGAACCGTCGGCGCCTATCGCCTGGAAGGCCGCGGCGTGCAGCTGTTCTCGGCCATCGACGGCGACTTCTTCACCATCCTGGGCTTGCCGCTGCTCGCTTTGGCCGAGCGCCTGAGGACCATCGGAGTGCTGCCGTCATGAGCGACGAACCGGACGGCATCGCCGTCACCCCGTCCGTTGCCGGCCCCCGCGCGGCCGTGATCGGCTGGCCGGTGTCCCATTCCCGGTCGCCCCTCATCCACGGGCACTGGCTCCACCGCTACGGCCTGCCGGGAAGCTACGGCCGGCTGGCGCTGGAGCCGGAGCGGGCGGATGCGTTCTTCGCCGACTTCGCCGCGTCCGGCCTTTCCGGTGCGAACGTCACCGTGCCCCACAAGGAGGCTGCGGCCCGCGCCTGTGCCGAGCTCGATCCGATGGCCGCAACGCTCGGCGCGGCCAATACGCTGTGGCTGGAGGACGGCCGGCTGCACGGCGCCAACACCGACATCGTTGGCTTCCTCGCCAATCTCGATCAGGAAGCTCCCGGCTGGGACCGCAGTCCCGGGCCGGCGGTGGTGATCGGGGCCGGCGGCGCGGCGCGCGCGGTGGTGCACGGACTCGCGAGCCGCGGTTTCGCGCCGGTTCACGTCGTCAACCGCACGCGGGATCGGGCGGAGGCGGTTGCCGCCCTCGCCCGCGCACCGGGCGGCACCATCGTCGGCCGCGCCCACGGCTTTGCCGAACTGCCGGGACTGCTCGGCACCGCTGCGGTCGTCGTCAACACGACGTCGCTCGGCATGGCCGGCTCGCCGCCGCTCGATATCGATCTCGCTCCGGTACCGGAGGGGACGCTTGTCACCGACATCGTCTATGTGCCGCTCGAAACGCCGTTCCTTGCCGCGGCGCGGCAGCGCGGCCTGCCGACTGTGGACGGTCTCGGCATGCTGCTGCACCAGGCCGTTCCCGGGTTCGAGCGCTGGTTCGGCCGCAGGCCGACTGTGGATGCGGATCTGCGTGCCGTCGTCCTCGAAGCCCTGCCGCCGGAGGCGTTCGCCAGGGCGGAGGAGACGGCACGGCGATGATCGTTCTCGGCCTCACCGGCTCGGTCGGCATGGGAAAATCCACCACGGCGGCGCTGTTCCGCGCCGCAGGTGCCGCGGTTCACGATGCCGACAGGTCGGTGCACGCGCTCTATCGCGGCCGTGCCGTGCCGCTGATCGAGGCCGCCTTTCCCGATGCCGTGGTGGACGGTGCGGTGGACCGGGCGAGGCTCGGCGCGATCGTGCTCAAGGACGATGCGGCGATGAAGCGGCTCGAAGCCATCGTCCACCCGTTGGTCCGCGAGGAGGAAGCGGCGTTTCTCGCCGCCGCCTCCGCCGCCGGCCGGCGCGTTGCCGTGCTCGATGTGCCACTGCTGCTGGAAACCGGTCGCGGCCGCGCCGTCGATGCGGTGGTGCTGGTGACGGCGGATCCGGCCGTTCAGCGTGCGCGCGTGCTGGCCCGCCCCGGCATGGACGAAGCCCGGTTCGCCGCGATCCTCGCCCGCCAGATGCCGGATGCAGAGAAGCGTTGCCGCGCACACTTCCTGATCGACACCGGCCACGGCATGGCCTTCGCCGAGCGCGCCGTAGCTGCCATCCTACGTGCGGTGGCGCCGATCCGGACAAGATGCGGGGGATAAGCGGCCGGTCGTGCCGATTTGCCTTTCCGGACGGGTGATGGGCGGTCAGGAAGAAGCAAGAACGGTCACACGGAACGCAGCGATGGAGGCAGGACGATGCGGGAAATCGTGTTCGACACCGAGACCACCGGCCTGAGGGCCCGCGGCGGCGATCGCCTGGTGGAAATCGGCGGCGTCGAGCTGATCAACGGCATCCAGTCCGGCCGCTCCTATCACGTCTACATCAATCCGGAGCGGTCCATGCCGCCGGAGGCTTTCGCGGTCCACGGCCTGTCCGAGGAATTCCTGCGCGACAAGCCGCGCTTCGCCGAAATCGTGGACGAGTTTCTCGCCTTCATCGACGGCGGCGTGCTGGTGATCCACAACGCCGAGTTCGACATGGGCTTCATCAACATGGAGCTTGGCCGGCTCGGCCGCGAGGCGGTTCCGATGAGCCGCGTCATCGACACGCTGCAGATCGCCCGCCGGAAGCATCCCGCCGGACCCAACACCCTCGACGCGCTCTGCGCCCGCTACAAGATCGACAATTCGATGCGCACGCGCCACGGCGCGCTGCTCGATGCCGAACTGCTGGCGGAAGTCTATGTTGAGCTGATGGGAGGCCGGCAGGCCGCCCTGGGCCTTGCCGACGATACGGGCGGAACGAGCGCCCGCCGCGGCTTCACGCCTGCGGGCGGCGTGGCGCGGGCACGCCCCCGCCCGGAACCGCTGCCCTCGTTCGTCACGAGCGAGGAACGCGCGGCGCATCAGGCGTTCGTCGCCCTGATGGGCGAGAAGGCGTTGTGGAACCTGTGGCCGGACGAGCAGGATGCGTCCCTGCGGACGGCGTCGTCCGCAGGGACCTGACGAAATACCGCGCCCGAAACCCGCGGAAGCGGTCGCGCGCGGGCTAGGCGGGGCTCAGTTCGGCTGTAGGCCGGCTGCCGCGGCCTGGGCGCGCTGGATGTTCTGCTGGTAGAGCGCGGCGAAATCGATCGGATCGAGCAGCAGCGGCGGGAAGCCGCCGTCGCGGGTCGCGTCGGCGACGATCTGGCGCGCGAACGGGAACAGCAGGCGCGGGCACTCGATCATCACCAGAGGCTGGATGTGCTCCTGCGGCACGTTCTGGATCCGGAAGATGCCGGCATAGGTGATCTCCGTGTGGAACAGGAGGTCGGCTTCCGCACCGGCATTGGCCTCGATGGTCAGCGTCACCTCGACGTCGGCCGGCGTGAGCGGCTTGGCGTTGACGTTCACCGAGACGTTGATCTGCGGGCTCGCCTGCCGCGGCTGCAGCGACATCGGCGCGTGGGGATTCTCGAACGAGAAATCCTTCAGGTACTGGCCGAGGACGTTGATCGAGGGAGCTGCTGCCGCGCCGGCATGGGCCGTGGCGCCGTTGTCTGTGTTGCTCATCGTGCCTTCGTGCTGGGTTTGGTGTTGTTGAGCCGCGATCCCGCGGCGGTGTCCCGCGGCGTTGAGGCGGGAGTTCCACGGGATCTTTCGTTGAGACGGTCTGGCTACGTGGGTCGAGCGCCGCTCGGAAGGCCGGCCGGGAGACACGGAACCCGTCGTCTCCGCATTCCGGATGGTACCGTCGCGATGCCGGTGGCCGGGACGGCATATCCATCTCCCGGCCGGAATCGTTGACGCCGTTCCTTCCCTTCCGGACGGTGTGCTTCAGGCGGCCCAGCCGGTCCGAAAACGCCGGAGCCGTCGCACGGACCGCGTGATATCCACGCTTTCCGCTGCATTTTCGGCCCGATGCTCTACCACGCTCCGCGCGCGCTTCACAAGGCGCGCGGCGAGGTTCACGGCCTGCCGTCCGGTGGTGGGATGATCCAAGGCGAAGCCCCCGTGCCGTGCTCGCCGCCGGCGTGTCCGTCTCGACGGCGGAACGCGTCGGCATCGAGGTCGACCACGGGGCCGGGGCCGCCGGGGGCGCGGGTCTCGACGGTCACGATTTCGATGCGGCGGCGGATCGCCGACCAGACGAAGTCCCGGACCGGAGGCAGGAACAGGGCGAGGCCCACGACATCGCTGACGAAGCCCGGGATGATGAGCAGCACGCCCGCCAGCACGATCATCGCGCCGTGGACCATCGCCTCGCCCGGGACCCGGCCTGCATCGAGTTCCGCCTGCATCCGCCGCAGCACGCCGAAGCCCTGGCGCCGCATCAGCGTCGTTCCGGCGATCATCGACAGCAGCACGAGGCCGATGGTCGCCGTCACCCCTATGGCGCGGCCGACGATGATGAACACGGCAATCTCGACAAGGGGCAGGCCGATGAGCGCGGCGACGATCACGCCACCGAGGCCGAAGGTTGCCCTAGGCCGTCCCTGGCCGGGAATGCGGTTGTTGTCGAATGGAGCCATGCGGCCGTCGTTCCGGGTTTTTTCGATGCTGCCGTTTCCGTTCGCCGAGATGAACGGAGCCGGTCGCGAACGTGTGGAGGCGCGGATGCGCGATTCATGCCAATATAGGACGATGATCGGGGTTCGGGAGGTTCATCTCGCTGAACGCCCTATTTCGGGCGCTAAGGCAACGGACTTGTATCGGGCCCTTTATGCTGCTTGAAGGTGGCTTACATAGAGGGAAGCGGGCCTGCGGACACAGTCGCCCGAAGGCCTGCGGCGCCTCAGGTAGGCGGTGCGGGCGGCCGGGTGCGAAAGAAGTGTTCACGCAATCGCGGTGTTGCACGGTCGCGAGCGCCGTGGGGATTTGCGAAAGTGTCGTGTGGCGGTTCAGTCCGCGACACAAGGGAGTGGGTCGAAGATCCGCATTCTTCCGATAAGGAGCTTCGGAGGGTCGGGCGAACGGTCGGGTGTGATGGGCGAATTCTTCGACATCTATAATATTATCTTCATCGTCCTGGCGGTGGTCGTGTTCCTGCGCCTGCGCAGCGTGCTCGGTCGGCGCACAGGCAACGAGGGTCGGCCGTTCGATCCTTTCGCCCGTCGCGGCGGACAGGCAGGCAACGGGAACGCGGATGCCGGACCGGCGCAGCAGCCGTCTCGCGACAATGTGACCGCGCTGCCCACCGCGCGCCTCCCGGCCGCAAACGACACGCCGGACCAGGCCGCCGAGGAGACGCTGAAGCGCTTCGCCCCGGAAGGCTCAAAGCTGCACGACGGACTCAAGGCCCTGCTCGCCGCGGATCCTTCCTTCGCGCCCGATCGATTTGTCGCCGGTGCGCGTGTCGCCTACGAAATGATCGTCACCGCGTTCGCCAGCGGCGACCGCAAGGCGCTGCGTCCGCTGCTGTCGAAGGAGGTGTTCGAGGGCTTCTCCGGCGCCATCGCCGAACGCGAGGCGCGTGGCGAGACGGTGGAATCGACCTTCGTCGGCATTTCCAAGGCCGAGATCGTCGCCATCGCCATGCGTGGCGTGACGGCGCAGGTCGTCGTGCATATCGAAAGCCAGCTGGTTTCGCTGACCCGCGCCAAGGACGGGACGGTGGTGGAGGGCGATCCCAACAAGGTGACCGACGTGGTCGACCGCTGGACCTTTGCCCGCGACACCGACCAGCGCGATCCCAACTGGAAGCTGGTCGCCACTGAATCGGTGGAATGATGTCGCCTGCCCCGCAGCGGAGCATGGGGGGACGAGCGTTCGCAAGGGTGCCCTCCGGCGTGCGTGGGGCCAGGCTGGCCTGTCTGCTGTCGTGTGTCGCCCTCGTTTCGGGAATGACGCTGGCGCAACCCGCCGCTGCGGATGAGAGCGGCCCACACGGCAGGTTCCGGCCGGCGGCGTTGGACGGCTGGAGCCACGACCGCCAGTCCGAGGCTTTCAAGGCGTTCCTGCGCTCCTGCGCGGCTATGGAAGAGATGCCGCCGGCGCCGGGCGGCCTTGGGCTGGTCGATCCCACGGCGCTGACCGCCGTCTGCCGAGCGGCTTCCGCCTTGCC
This sequence comes from Pseudomonadota bacterium, assembly GCA_023442215.1. Lineage (GTDB taxonomy): Bacteria > Pseudomonadota > Alphaproteobacteria > Rhizobiales > Segnochrobactraceae > Pseudoxanthobacter. The sequence continues at coordinate 2,921 of JAEZMP010000331.1, read as the reverse complement.
GCGGGACCAAGGCGATGCCGCCGCGCGACGCTTCTTCGAACGCCACTTCGAGGCGGTTGCGCTCGGCCCGCGCGAGGCCGGCTTCCTCACCGGCTATTTCGAGCCTGAGATCGAGGGCTCCCGCCACCCGACATCCCGCTTCAGCGTTCCTCTATATGGCCTGCCGCCGGATCTCGTCTCGCTGGACGGGACCAACCGGCCCGCGGGTCTCGACATTTCGCTGACGGCGGCGCGCCGGGCGCCAGACGGAGAGGTGTCGCCCTATCCCGATCGTGCGGCTATCATGGCCGGCGCGCTTGCCGGCCGCGGCCTGGAACTCGCTTATGTCGCGAGCCCGGTGGAGGCCTTTTTCGCCCAGGTGCAGGGCTCGGTGCGCATCCGTCTTCCAGACGGCGATGTCCTGCGCCTCGGCTATGCCGGCCGGAACGGCTATCCGTACACCGCCATCGGCCGTATCCTGCTGGCGCGCGGCGCGATCTCGCGCGACGAGATGACGGCGGACCGGTTGAAGGCGTGGCTGGAAAGCCACCCCGCCGAGGCACCGGCGATCCTCGCGGCCAACCGGTCGTTCGTGTTCTTCCGGGTGATCGAGGGCATGGAGCCCGGCCTCGGCCCGCTCGGTACCCTCGAGGTGCCGCTGACACCGGGCCGCAGCCTCGCCGTCGATGCCTCGCTCCACACGCTCGGCATGCCGGTGTGGATCGACGCCCATACCCCTTCGACCCCCGTGAACGGCATTCCCGGCCTAGGCGAGGTGCACCGTCTGGTCGTGGCGCAGGACACCGGCTCCGCGATCAAGGGGCCGGAGCGCGGAGACCTCTATATCGGCTCGGGCGAGGCGGCAGGGGTGATTGCCGGCCGGCTGCGCCACGCCATGACGATGACGCTGCTCATCCCGAGGGAGCAGACGGTCCATCCCGCCGCACCGCCCCGTTCCGAGCGGGCCCCGATTCCGGCGATGGACGTCAGCGTGGAGACGCAGCGGTGAGCGGACGAGGCAGGCGGCGCGGACTGACGGAGGAAGACCGCGCGCTGTGGGAGCGCCTGGTCGCGACCGTCGAGCCATTGCCGGAGAAGCGTGGCCGCCACGTGCGGCGGCGCGACGCCACTGTCGCACCGCAGGCCGCCGTGGAAACGGCGGTGTCGCCGCCTCGTCCGGCGCCGCCGGTCCCGCGGCCGGGCATCGCTGCGGCTGCAAAGCCCCCGGCCTCGCCACCGAAACCGCCGCCGATGGTGCCGCTGGAGCGCCGCGCAGTACGGCGGCTCAAGAGCGGCCGCAACGACGTCGAGGACCGGCTCGATCTCCACGGCATGACCCAGGAGGCGGCCAAGGCGCGCCTGATGGCCTTTCTTGCCCGCGCGCAGGCCGGCGGTCTCAAGACCGTGCTGGTGATCACGGGCAAAGGCGGCGGCTCCGTCGTTCCGCTCGACTTCGCCGAGCCGGAGCGCGGCATCCTGCGCCGCATGGTGCCGGTCTGGCTCGCCATGCCGGCGGCGCGCGCGCTCGTGGTGGGCTACAGCGAAGCGACGATCTCCCACGGCGGCTCGGGTGCGCTTTACGTCACGATCCGCCGGCCCCGCCCCTGAACCGCGCAACGTGACGCGCCGGCCGCACGGTCCTATCTCGGGGCGCTCCGCTTGCCCCGCGCAGACGTGATCTTCCTGGATCGCTTGCCGATGGGCCAGCGAGTCGCCCCAGTATCGCCCCAGCTTCAAAAGCGCGAGCCGGTCCACCGGAGCGACACGCGCGGAGGCCTTATTGCGGCCAGGTGGGCGTAAACGAAAAAGGCGCCCGCGGTTCACGCGGACACCTTTTGTAGCGACGTGTTCTATATTCGAAGCTTCGGACTGCGTGCGTCTGGCCCTGAAGGGCGGCTGCCCGTGACGGCGAGGACGGCCATCAGCAGCGCGTTTTCAGGCGGCCTCGTCCTGCTCGGAAACTTCCTCGAGGTCGGCATCTTCGTCGACGGCCTCGTCCGCGGCCTTCGCAGTGCCGCGGCGCGGGCTCTTGGCGAGCTGCGCCTCGATGCGCTGCACCGCCTCGGTCTCCGAGATATGCGCCACGACGGCGATCTCGCGCGCCATCCGGTCGAGGGCGGCTTCATAGAGCTGCCGCTCGGAATAGGACTGCTCGGGCTGGTTCTCGGCACGGTAGAGGTCGCGCACGACCTCGGCGATCGAGATCAGGTCGCCGGAATTGATCTTGGCTTCGTATTCCTGGGCCCGGCGGCTCCACATCGTGCGCTTCACGCGCGCACGGCCGCGCACGGTGCCGAGCGCCTTTTCCACCGTGGCCTCGTCCGACAGCTTGCGCATGCCGACGGAAGCGATCTTCGCCGTCGGCACCCGAAGCGTCATCTTGTCCTTCTCGAAGGTGATGACGACGAGCTCGAGCTTGTGGCCCGCGACTTCGCGTTCCTCGATCGCCACGATCTGCCCCACGCCGTGCGCCGGATAGACGATGTGCTCGCTCGCCTTGAACCCGTGCTTGGAAGGGGCCTTTTTTGCCGTGGTGGTGGCCATTCGAATCCTGCTCCTGCGCCGTTGGCGCCCGAGACGCCGCGTGCTATGCGGCTGCTCGATGCGTATCCGCCTGGACGAAGTCACGCGCAGAATGAAGTCCGGACATCGCAATTCGCTGCGATCCGGTCGCTGCCACGCTTCGTGCCGCCTCGTAGGATCCTGTGCTCCGCCGAAAAATTCCGCTCACGACCAAGACGTCCGAAACAAGACGCCTGCGTTATTCCACCATGAAAGGAGGAGATGAGGCCGGATTGGGCAAGGAGGTAACAGGTGCTCTCCGATGGTTCTGGAAATATAGCACAATCTGTGCAAATCACAAAGCCTTCCCGGCCGCAAAGGCTTCCGGGACTGGCATTTTTCGCCTAAGCATGGCCGGTATGCCGATTCGCCGCATCTCC
>JAEZMP010000648.1 GCA_023442215.1 Pseudomonadota bacterium | reverse complement strand
CCAGCGCGTTCACCAGATTGTAGATGGTGGAACGGGGCGCGTTCAGGCCCTTCGCCAGCGCGCCGATGCGGATCGGCTGGCGGCGGTGGTGCAGATATTCGAACAACTGCAGGACGCGGTCGATGCCGCGCTCGCGCTCACCGGCTTTGGCAGGTGGCGTGCCGGCGGCGTCCTTCGTCATCACTTTCGTCAACGGAATGGTCCCCCGCACCTTGCGAGCCGGTGAATCGGTGCTATCATCTGTCCAACACAAGAAACGAATGTCTCATATAATAGACACTTGTGGGTTTGGATAGCGCTAATTCACGGCGCGGTCCTTCCGGTCGGGAAACAGCCGGTCAACGGGAACGGTTACCAGCACGGGGAACGTCATGGACGAGAACACGGACGAGATTTCCAAAGGCGAGCGGATGAAGGACGGGCGTTCGGATGCGGCGCTCGCCAAGCGGCGCGACTTCCTGAAGTTCGGCGCCGCCGGCCTCGCGACGGCCGGCCTGGTGGCCGGCGCGGCAACGACGCTCACGCCGCAGGAAGCCAAGGCCCAGGCGGCGAGCGACAGCCTGCTGCACACGGTGCTCGACCGCGGCAAGCTTCTCGTCGGCACCGGCAGCACCAATGCGCCGTGGCACTTCGAGAACGAGGCGGGCCAGCTCGTCGGCATGGACATCACCATGGGGCGCATCCTGGCCAAGGGGCTGTTCGACGACGAGAACAAGGTCGAATTCGTCCTCCAGGATCCCGCTCAGCGTATTCCGAACGTCGTGACCGGAAAAGTCGATATTTCGATCCAGTTCATGACGATCACCGCCCAGCGGGCGCAGCTCATCAACTTCTCCCGGCCCTACTATGTCGAGGGCGTGGCGCTGCTGACGCGGCCGGACGCCGACAACCGCACCTTCGACAAGCTGCTCGCCGGCGGCTCGGCGACACGGGTATCGATCCTTCAGAACGTCGATGCGGAGCAGTCGGTCCACACCGGGCTGCCCCAGGCCGAGGTGATGCAGCTCGATACCCAGGCGAACGTGCTGCAGGCGCTCGATTCCAAGCGCGTGGACGCGGCGGCGGTCGATCTGTCCACCGTGCGCTGGCTCGCCTCGCGCAATCCGGACCGTTATTTCGACGCCGGCAAGAGCTGGTACAGCATGCTCTACGGCGCGGCGCTCCGTCAGGACGATCTCGACTGGCTGCAGTTCGTCAACACCACCTTCATGGTGGCGATGTTCGGTCACGAGACCGGGCTCTACGACAAGGCCTTCAAGGATTATTTCGGCCTGGATGCCCCTGTCCGGAAGCCGGGCTTCCCGACCATCTGAACGGCCGGTCTGGAGCCTATCCCGTTCAGATCGGACCGACCTGAACGACCGGGATATGCTTAAGGCTTTGAATCCGGAGCGATTTCCTCTCGATCTGATGAGTCCATCAGATCGGAAAGCGCTCTGGGCGTCCGCTTGCGGCGGGGCGCGTCGCGTCCCGTCGCGAGGCGCCCTGCCCTGCCGCAGCGACCGCCTTGCCGGCGCCCGTTGCGGCTTCCCGCGGATGGAGGGCGGCCCGCCTTCCGTCCGTTCCGGCGGCTTGCCCGGCTGATGGACGGACTTGATGTATCGCCTCAATTTCACGCTGATCTGGCGTCACTTCGACCGCCTGTGGGACGGTCTCCTGCTCAGCCTGGAGCTTGCCGTGCTCGCGATCGCCATCGGCGTCGTGATCGGGCTCACGCTCGCGGTCTGGTATGTTTCCGGCGGACGTGCGGTCAGGACCGCGATCTCGGCCTATGTCGAGTTCATCCGCAACGTGCCGCTGATCCTTCTCGTCTACCTCGTGTTCTACGGTCTGCCGACGGTGGTCGATATCCGCTACAGCGCCACGACGTCGTTCGTGGCGACGCTCGCGGTCTATGCCGGCGCTCACCTCGTCGAGGTGTTCCGCGCCGGGCTTGATGCCGTCCCGCGGGGACAACTCGACGCGGCCAAGGCGATCGGGCTCACGCCATGGCAACGCCTGGTCGATGTCCGCCTGCCGACGATGTTCCGCATCTCCCTGCCCTCGCTTTCGAACACGTTCATCTCGCTGTTCAAGGATACCTCCGTCGCGTCCGTCATCTCGGTCCCGGAGCTGACTTTCGGAGCGCAGTGGATTAACCTTAATACTTTCAGAATCGTCGAGGTCTACCTCGTAACGGCCGGGATGTATCTCGTCACGGGCTACCTTCTTCTGTTCGGCCTGCGGCTTCTCGAGCGGTACTTCAAGGTGGAGCGCTGACATGATCGATGCGATCGTCTATGCCGCGCCGTTCCTGGTCCAGGGCTTCCTGGTCACGCTCTATGTCTCTCTGGTGGTCGTCGCGGTGTCGCTCGCCCTCGGGCTGGTGCTCGGCATCGGCCTCGTCTACGGGCCGTGGCCGGTGCGCTGGGCGGTGCGGATCATGAGCGACACCATCCGGGGCATCCCGGTGCTGGTGCTGATCTTCTTCGTCTATTACGGCCTGCCGGCGCTGCACATCAACCTGCCGGCGCTGACGGCCGCGATCATCGCGCTCGTGCTGTTCAAGGTGGCGCAGGTGGTGGAGAACGTCCGCGGCGCGGTGCGTTCCATCCCCCGCGGTCAGGACGAGGCGGCCAAGGCCATCGGCCTGACCTTCGTCGACCGGCTGCGATACGTGATCCTGCCTCAGGCGGTCCGCCGGTTCCTGCCGCCGTGGATCAACGGCGTCACCGATGCCGTCAAGGGCAGTGCGCTGATCTCGCTCCTCGGCGTCACCGACCTCATGCACGCCATCAACCAGGTGATCGGCCGCACCTACGAGGCGCTGCCGCTCTACGTGTTCGGTGCGCTGATCTATTTCGTCGTCAACTATTCCCTGTCGCTGGCGAGCCGCCGCCTCGAAGCGCATTTCTCCTATGTCCGGGAGTAAGACCGTCATGTCCGTGTCCGTCACCGAGGCCGGTCCGCCGCCTTTGCTCGCCATCCGCGGGCTGTCGAAATCGTTCGGTACCCACCATGTCCTGCGCTCGGTCGATCTCGATGTCAGCCGTGGCGAGGTCGTCACCGTCATCGGGCCGTCCGGCTCGGGCAAGACCACGCTGCTGCGCTGCGTCAACTTCCTGGAGACCTATGACGGCGGCTCGATCCGCATCGACGGCTCCGAGGTCGGTTTCGCCGATGGACAGGGACGGCGGCGGCGCGGCGAGCGCGACCTCGCCCGCATGCGCGCGGAGACCGGCATGGTGTTCCAGCAGTTCAACCTGTTCCCGCACCTGACGGCGGCCGAGAACGTGATGCTGGGGCTGCGGCGGGTGCGCGGCAAGGGCAAGGCCGAGGCCCGCTCGATCGCCGAGCACTGGCTCGGCCGCGTCGGTCTCGGCCACAAGGCCGACAGCCTGCCCGGTGAACTTTCCGGCGGCCAGCAACAGCGCGTCGGCATTGCCCGCGCCGTGGCGATGGACCCGAAAATTCTGCTGCTCGACGAAATCACCTCCGCGCTCGACCCCGAACTCGTCGGCGAGGTCCTCGACGTGGTGCGCAGCCTCGCGGGTGACGGCATGACCATGCTGATGGTCACCCACGAGATCGCCTTCGCCCGCGACGCCAGCCATCGCATCGTGTTCATGGCCGACGGAGCGGTGGCGGCGGAGGGTCCGCCGGCCGAGCTGGTGGCAAATACCGCCGGCAACGAGCGCCTCGGTGCCTTCCTGGCGCGGTTCCGCGCCAGTCATATCTGAACGCTGCCGGGGCACCTTCCGATCGGTCGGATCGATCTGCCGCGGATAAATATTGTTATAAATCAATGATTTATGCGAGATCACGCCGTTCGGATTTCTGCGATCCCCGGCGCGATGCGCGCAAGGCCCGGCGTCTCTACCGGGAGATGACCGGGCGACGATCTCCTCGCGTCGACGTGCAGAACGGAGCTTTATCCGATGTCCCCTTATGACCGGCTCGCCGCGATCGGCCTCGCCTTGCCGTCCCCGCCGGAACCGATCGGCAACTTCATGACGCACGTGCGCTGCGGACCGCTGATGTTCCTGTCCGGCCAGGGCCCGCGCGAACACGACGGCTTCATGCACACCGGCAAGGTGGGCATCGATGTCGCCACCGAGGCGGCTTATGCCCATGCCAGGCTGACGGGGCTCAACCTTCTCGCGGTGATGCACGACGCGCTCGGCGATCTCGCCCGCGTCCGCCGCATCGTCAAGCTGCTCGGCTTCGTCAACGCGGCGGCCGATTTCGGCGCCCACCCGGCCGTCGTCAACGGCTGCTCCGACCTCTTCGTCGACGTCTTCGGCGAGCGCGGGCGTCACGCCCGCTCCGCCATCGGCGTCGGCTCGCTGCCCGGCAATATCAGCGTCGAGATCGAGGCCGTCGTCGAAGTCGACGACTGATCCGCCGCAACGCCTC
>JAEZMP010000580.1 GCA_023442215.1 Pseudomonadota bacterium | reverse complement strand
GTGCGGCGCCGGCAGCGCCATGGCCGCGCGCCAGAACGGCGTGAACACGCGAAACGGCTTTCCCGCCCCGGTCTGGACGGTGCCGGGCGCGAACACGCGGTCGCCGAGGAAGCGCCGGGCCTGCCGGCCGTCCGCCCGCAGGGCCGCCTCGATGCGCCGCTCGGCCTCGCGCGCCGCCGGGTCCGCGCGCTGGTTCCATGTGACGAGCCCGGCTTCGAGCTCGGCGGCGAAGCCCGGAACCGCGAGAGAGACCGGTCCCGTGCGCAGCACGAGGGGAATGCCGAGGGCGGCAAGGTCGTCGCGAACTGTCGCGAGCCCGTGATGCAGCCACCACCGCGCGGCGCCGCCGGGCGGGCGCCCCGTTCCCCGGTCCAGCACGAACAGCGCGACGACCGATCGCCCGCTTTCCGCCGCGGCCGTCAGCGCCGGGTTGTCGTCGACCCTGAGATCGTCGCCGAACCAGACCAGGGCAGGCGCTTCATCGGTCCCGGATGCACTGGAAAGCCGGCTCATCAATTCTCTCCGCGGCGTTTTTCCGCCTTACCATCGTCCGCCGTTGCCACTTCGTCGGAGCCTCTCCGTTCGAACCGAACCGATCCGGAGGAGAAGGATATGCTCAAGCGATTGGATCCGGACCGACGTCTTGCCGATCGGATGATTCCCTCCGGTCGGGAAGAGCTCAGGCGGGCACCCCGATAGTACGCGGCTGGCGGGGTGGCGGATCGCACGAGGCCGGCGGGAAACGACGCCCGAAACGAGGCGGACAGCAAAAGCGGCTTCCGCCGAAAATCGCGTCCCGCCCGAAAATCGCTTCCCCCCGTTCGTCATGTTGGACTAAGGGTGAACGCCGAAAGCGCCACGGCCATTCCGCACGGCCGGCGCCGTTCCCACCCGCAGTTTCGAGTTCCGCCCATGGTTTCCGAAGCCGTTTCCTCGCGCGCCCTCCGCTTTTCCTCCATCGCCTCGATCGGCGAATGCATGGTGGAACTCGGCGTCGCCCCGGACGGCACGACGGCCCTCGGCTTCGGCGGCGACACCCTGAACACCGCGATCTATCTCGCCCGCCTCCTGGCGAGAGAGGGCGTGGCCGTCGATTATGTCACGGCGGTCGGCCGCGATCCGTTTTCCGACCGCATGGTGACGGCATGGGAGGCGGAAGGCGTCGGCACGGCGCTGGTGCGCCGCCATCCGGACCGCATCGCGGGTCTCTACGCCATCACCACGGCGGCGGACGGCGAGCGTTCCTTCACCTACTGGCGCGGCGAGGCCGCGGCGCGCACGCTGTTCGATGCGCCCGACGCGGCGTTCGAGGCCACCCTCCTCGGCCACGACGTGCTCTATCTCTCGGCGATCTCCGTCGCGATCCTGCCGGGGGCCGGACGTGAGCGGCTGATCGCGCTTCTGGAACGGCACCGCGCCAACGGCGGCACGGTGGCGTTCGATTCCAATTACCGCCCGCGGCTATGGGCCTCCCGGGCCGAGGCACAGGAGAGTGTCGAGCGGCTGTGGCGGGTGGCGACGGTCGCCTTCCCGTCGGTCGACGACGAGATGGCGCTGTTCGGCGAGACCTCCGAGGATGCCGTCATCGCCCGCCTGAAGGGCTATGGCCATCGCGAGTGCATCCTGAAGCGCGGCCCGAACGGCCCCCTGATCGTGGCAGGCGGGACGGATCCGGCTCCCCTCGCGGTACCGCCGCCGGCCAAGGCGGTCGACACCACCGCCGCCGGCGACAGCTTCAACGCCGGCTATCTCGCCGCCCGCGCGCTCGGCGCCGGGGTGGAACAGGCCGCCCTCGCCGGCCATGCACTGGCTGCCACCGTCATCCGCCACCGCGGCGCCATCATCCCGCTCGCGGCGATGCCGGCCTGACCGACCGGATAGCCCGGCCGACCTTTTTCCAAGACCGCGATCCGACGAGCGCCATCCGACGAGCCATCCGACCGGGCCGGACCATCCGGTCGTTGAGACATTGCCGCAACTTCCGGTGCGTGGCCCTTTTCCGTTTCGGACCGCTGCGATCTGAACGGAAGAGATCAAGCCCTGGTTGAACGCCCGGATTCGCGCGCTTTTTTCACCTGTCTCGAATCCGTCACAGGATTACAATGAGCCTCAAAAGGCTCTTGACGTCGCGAATTTCATCCCAGCGGCGTCAATCTCCCGCAACGGGAGAGGAATAGGTCGAAAACCCGTTCTTTAACAATATCTTGTCAAGACGAGGCCGGCGTAAGGACTCCGCGCCACGGAGCGCACCCTGCATCTGTCACCGTGTCCCCGGCCAAGCGGACGGGTCCGGGAGGCCCAACGACAACCGAGTCATTGGTTTTGCACATCTTTTGAGCCGCGACGCGGCGGCAAAAGCAAGCCTCGCGCAAGCTTCGGCGTGCAACCTGACTGTCATACTATACATATCCGACTGTGCCGGACGTTCGCCGGCAGCGTGCACCCGATTTCACGGCGACCATGAAGGTCGCTGCTCATCGTCGCTTGCCGCCATGATGGCGGTTGGGCGGCACGCATTCTGATGCCCGGGCCCTCCCTGCCCGGCCCTCAGCGTTCCGGACGGCGATCATCATGACGGCTATCCAGTCGGTGACATCCCAGCCGAACCAGCCCGCTCCGCCGTGGACCCAGGCTGCGGTCTCGGCGCGTGACCTGGCCGTCGCCGCGCCGGTTTCGATGACCGCGGCAACATCCACAGCCCTCTATGCACCCGCCGCCGCAGACGCCTCCGAGACGTCCGCGAACGCGGCCGTGAAGACCACCGAGATTTCGACGCGGCTTTCGTCCGTCTCGTCGCAGGTGACCACTGCCATCAGCAACGCCGTTCTGAACACCTCTTCCTCCGTCGACGCCACCGCGAGCAACGGCGCGGCGACGGCCGATCCTGCCGGCAAAATGGGCGACATCCAGCAGTTGCGCCAGCCCGCCGCCCAGCCGTCTTCCCAGCCTTCCACCCATGCACCGGACGGCTTTTCGGTCGGCAGCCGGGCCGCGGCGGCTGCGGGCGCGGCCGGAACGGCCGGCGACGGGGAACAGGGCATCGGCGAAGACGGCACCTCACCCTATCCCTGGC
>JAEZMP010000555.1 GCA_023442215.1 Pseudomonadota bacterium | reverse complement strand
ACAGCGGCCACAGCCGCGTCCCCGTGCCGCCCGACAGCACCACCGGCGTCACGGCCCCCGCCGCGTCACCCGAAAGCCGCTTTCCCTCTCCCGACATCGCTACGTTCCCTTCCAACGCATCACAGGCGTCGGCTGAAGGCGACGCCACTTCAAGAGCGCCGCGGACCATAAACCGGCCCAGCCGATCACGGAAGCGCCGATCACCGACGCGCGGATGCCGGGCCGGACGGCGGTGCAACGGCGCAAGCCCGCCCCGCCGGCAGATGCCGCGATAGACGTCCGGCCGAACGTCTCGCGCAGAGTCGTGTCCGCAGATCAGGCTCCCAGGTGCCGCTCTCCGCGCGGAGATCCTCGCGGAGATCGCCAGTCGCCGTTCCCTGCCGCCGTTCCCTGCCGCCGTTCTCCGCCTCCGTTCCCTGCCGCCTATCTCGGCCGCAGGTCACCGCCGCCATCCCTGTCCGTCGATCCCCAGCCCTGCCGACGCCGGCGGGCGGCGCGATTGCGGGCGGGAGGATGTGGCCTCAGTAGCGGCGCAGCAGGGCGACGAGCTTGCCCTGGACGCGCACGCGGTCCGGCCCGAAGATGCGGGTCTCGTAGGCGGGGTTCGCCGCTTCCAGGGCGATGGAAGCGCCCTTGCGGCGCAGCCGCTTCAGCGTCGCCTCCTCGCCATCCACCAGCGCGACGACGATGTCGCCGGTGTCGGCGCTGTCGGAGCGGCGGATGACCACCGTGTCGCCATCGAGGATTCCCGCCTCGATCATCGAATCGCCGCGCACTTCCAGGGCGAAATGCTCGCCGGGCGGCAGCATCTCGGACGGCAGCGTGATGCTGTGGCTCTGGGTCTGGATCGCGGCGATCGGGACGCCGGCAGCGATGCGGCCCATGACCGGCACGTCCAGCATGTTGCCGGCGCGCTCCGGCTGCGCCCGCGTCGTAACGGGAGGTGGTGCGGGTTCCGGCGTCCGGTCCCGCGCACCGGAGATGACGCTCGGCGAGAAGCCGCGCGGCCGGGCGGCCGGGCTTTGCGAAACCGAGTCGGGCAGGCGCACGACCTCCAGCGCGCGGGCCCGGTTCGGCAGGCGGCGCACGAAGCCGCGCTCCTCAAGGGCCGTGATCAGCCGGTGGATGCCCGATTTCGAGCGCAGGTCGAGCGCCTCCTTCATCTCCTCGAAGGACGGGGGAACGCCGCTTTCCTTGAGCCGCTCATGGATGAACATCAACAGCTCATATTGCTTGCGCGTGAGCATCTGCCCCTCTCGGCGTGAGATCAGAACGAACGGCGGCACGTCGCGCGCGGAGACATGGACGGCTGTCTTTCCAACGCGCGGCCTTTGATCCGGAGCGTGGACGATTCAAGTCCGAGTCAAGATCGAAGGGTGTACAAATCAGGAACGAACGTTATTCGTTCCAGTTGTGTTCCGCAACGGTTAATTTCCAGTGTTCTTCAAGACGTTGCGGCGCACGACGCGCACGGGTGGGCCGCTTCGGGTGATGCCACCCGGCGGCCGGTCAACGGTTTGACATTTATGAGGAATTTCTCAGTCGGCCGACTTGCGTGGAGATCGGTCCAAGCGAAGGGCAAACGCACCACACCCGGAGCCGAGTCAGGCGGTCCGCAGTGTCTGCGCCGGAGCGTCTTCGCTCTCTTCGCTGAAGTCTGGCTGGCGTCGCCGCTCGGAAACCCGTTCGATTCGAAGCGCGTCGACCGGACAAAGGAACGCCCCCCGGATCGGCCGATCCGAGGGGCGGATTCTCACGCAGTTGCCGGAGGCGCGTTGCCCCGGCAGTCGATGCCCGGCCGAAGCCCCGCAAATGCGCGGGGGGCAGGCGGGGGGCTCAGAAGAACGAGCGCCGCTGCCACCAGCCGGAGCGCTTCGGCCGGTCGTCGACCTCCGGCTCGGCGGGTTCCTCGGGGACGGGCTCCTGAGCCGTGGCGTCGGAACCGCTTTCCCCCGCCGCGTCGTGCTCAGGCGCGTCGCTCCAGGAGGCGGCCTCTTCGCTTGCGGTCGAGACTTCCTCTGCGGTGGGCGCGGCTGCCGCAGGCTCTGCGGGCGCAGACTCCGCAGGCGCGGGCTCATGCGACGCTTCGGCCGCAGGCGAGGCGGCTTCAGGCGCCTCGATCTGCGAAGCCACGGCCTCGGGAGCTGCCTCGGCGACGGTCTCCTCAGCAGGGGCCTCGGCAACAGCCTCAGGGGCAGGGGCCTCGGCCGGCGTCTCGTCGGCTGCCGGGGAGGCAGCCACGACCGGCTCCTGGCCGTGCTGCGCAGCAGCGGCATTCGCCTCGGCGGCGTCCGTCTCCTCTGTGGTCTCGCGACGGCGGCGTCCGCCGCGGCGCCCGCGACGACGGCGCGCGGCAGCGGCATCCTCCTCGGAGACCTCGGCAGGCTGCGTCTCGGCGGCTTCCGCTTCCGCGGGAGCAGAAGCCTCGCCAACCGACGCTTCACCGTCCGACGACGCGGCCTCCGGCGTGGCCGCAGCCTCCGGCGCGGCCGGTGCCACATCGGCCTCGGCGCCCTCAGATGTCACGGTCCCGGCTTCGACCCCGGCGGCATCCGTCTCGTCAGCCGTTTCGCCGGCCTCGCCCACGGCTCCGGCCGGGGCGTGCTCGTCGCCCTCGTCGTCGCCGTCGTCTTCGCCATGCTCGACGTCGCCGGCGGCATTGGCCTCGCGGCCGCCGTTCTCACCGCCACGACGGCGGCGGCGGCGGCGGCGGCGCTTGCGGTTGCCTTCGCCGTTCTCGGAAGAAGCGGCCTGCTGGGGCGACGGCTGCTCCGGGGCCTCGTCGGCGACGTCTTCCGCTTCCTCCGGCTCCTCCTCGATCAGGGCGTCCGGATCGACCGAGTCGACATGGACCACGGAGGTGAGGCCGGGCGGGGGCGGCAGGTTCGGGTCGCGAACCGCGAGTTCGCCCTTCTCGATGGCATGGTGGTGCGTGCCGAGGCCTTCGTCAGCCGAGATGCTGATCTGGACGCCGAAACGGGCCTCGATATCGGCGAGGTGGCGGCGCTTCTGGTTGAGGATGTAGAGCGCGACGGCGGTGCGGGTGCGCACGTTGAGATTATGCGCGGCGCTCTTCAGCAGCGCTTCCTCGATGGTGCGCAGCACATGAAGCGCGACGGACTCCGTGGAGCGCACCACGCCGGTGCCGAAGCAGTGCGGGCAGACCTGGGTGGAGCTTTCCACCACGCCGGTGCGGATGCGCTGGCGCGACATCTCCATCAGGCCGAAATGCGAGATGCGGCCGACCTGGATGCGGGCGCGATCGGACTTCAGCGCCTCCTTCAACCGGCGTTCGACCGCGCGGTTGTTCTTGTTCTCCTCCATGTCGATGAAGTCGATGACGATCAGGCCCGCGAGGTCGCGCAGACGCAGCTGGCGCGCGACTTCGTCCGCCGCCTCCAGATTGGTCTGGACGGCGGTGTCCTCGATATTGTGCTCGCGGGTGGAGCGTCCCGAGTTCACGTCGATAGAGACGAGCGCCTCGGTCTGGTTGATGACGATGTAGCCGCCCGACTTCAGGGTCACCTGAGGCGAGAACATCGCATCGAGCTGCGCCTCGACGCCGAAGCGCGTGAACAGCGGCGAGGGATCCTTGTAGGCCTTCACGTTCTTCGCATGGCTCGGCATGAGCATGCGCATGAAGTCCTTGGCCTCGCGATAGCCCTCGTCGCCGCCGACCAGGACCTCGTCGATGTCCTTGTTGTAGAGGTCGCGGATCGAGCGCTTGATCAGGCTGCCTTCCTCGTAGACGAGGGCAGGGGCGGAGGAGCGCAGCGTCAGGTCGCGCACGTTCTCCCACAGCCGCAGGAGATATTCGAAGTCGCGCTTGACCTCGACCTTGGTGCGGCTGGCGCCTGCGGTGCGCAGGATCACGCCCATCCCCTCCGGCACCTCCAGGTCGCTCGCGATCTTCTTCAGGCGCTTGCGGTCCTGGGCGGAGGTGATCTTGCGCGAGATGCCGCCACCGCGCGCGGTGTTTGGCATCAGCACGGAATAGCGGCCGGCGAGCGACAGATAGGTGGTCAGCGCGGCACCCTTGTTGCCGCGCTCCTCCTTCACGACCTGCACCAGCAGCACCTGGCGGCGCTTGATGACTTCCTGGATCTTGTAGGTGCGGCGGTTACGCTGCGGACGGCGCTCCGGCACCTCCTCCAGCGCATCCTCGGCGCCGACGGACTCGACGATCTCTTCCTGCTCGCGGACTTCGCGAACTTCGCCGTGGCCGCCGTCCTCGCCGTTGTCGTCATCGGCATGGATGTCGGACGATACCGTGTCGCCTTCTGGGG
>JAEZMP010000548.1 GCA_023442215.1 Pseudomonadota bacterium | reverse complement strand
ATTGGCGGCCGCATCGAGATGTGGGAACAGGTTATGCTCCTGGAACAGGATGGAGAGCGGCCGGGCTGCGGGCGGCAGGCCGGTGATGTCGCGGCCATCGAACCGGACCGCGCCGGAGACGACCCGTCCGAACCCGGCGATGGCGTGGAGCAGCGTCGTCTTGCCCCCGCCGGACGGTCCGACCACGGCACAGAGCGCCCCGGTCGGCACCGTCAGGTCGTAATGGGTGGAAAAGGCGCTCCCGGGCCCGAAATCGACGGAAAGGGCCTCAATCTCGAGCATTGCGGGTCCCCGTCGTAAGCAGCGCCGCCAGGAACAGCAGGAAGGCGACGGCCGCGAGCATGAGCGCGACCGAGGCGGCCTCGTCCATGCGGTAGGCGCCGAGGCGCTGGTAGATCAGCAGCGGCAGGGTGACGATCCCCCCGGCGCCGAAGAACGCCGCGACGCCGAGATCGCCGAGCGACAGCACCACGGCGGTCGCAAACGCCATCGCCATCGGCCGGGCGACGAGCGGGCCATCGACCAGCCGCAGGCGATTCCATCCGCTGATTCCGAGGCTCTCGGCGAGGCGCCCGTAGCGCTCGGCGGCGACCGTCAGCGGCGGTTCGATCAGGCGCATGGCGAAGGGCAGGGCCATCAGTGCGTTGACGAGCACGATCATCGGGATCCCGAGCGCGAACGGATCGGCGAAGGTTCTCGCCACCACGAACAGCCCTGCGGCGAGCGTGAACGGCGGCATCAGCAGAATGGCGATGCCGGCCGAATCGACCAGCGCGGCCAGCCGGCCGCGTCCGGCCGAGAGGCGCAGGCGACGCGCGAGCGTGGCGAGGCCGAGCGCGAGCGAGACCGAGAGCAGCCCCGCCGGCAGGGCGATGGCGAAGCTCGTCGCCAGCGCGGAGAGCGTGGAGGGCGCGGCTAGAGTGCCGAGGGCGGGGATGCCGGAGACGACGACCGCCGCGATCGGCAGCACCACCAGTCCACCGCCGAGGACAAGCACCGCCGCGTCGAGGCACATCAGCCCGCGGGAAGCCGCATCGCCGCGGGGCTCGCGCCAGCCCGACGTCGCGATCTCGGGCAGGCGGCGTTCCATCCTGAATACCGGCGCGACGAGCGCGAGGCAGACGGCGATCTGGACGCCGGCCAGCGCCGCCGCGCGCGGGAAGTCGGCATCGAACCGCAGCGCCTCGTAGATGGCGACTTCCAGCGTGGCGGCGCCGGGGCCGCCGCCAAGCGCCAGCACCAGGGCGAAGCTCGTGAAGCAGAGCAGGAAGATGAGGGCGGCGAGCGAGGGCGCCTCCCGCATCAGCACCGGCCGGTCGATGAGGCGGAACATGGCGGACGGCGACATGCCGAGATGGCTCGCGAGGCGCCAGTGCTCGGCCGGAACCGCCTCGATGGCGGCGAGGAACACCCGCGCCGCCAGCGGCGCGTTGAAGAACACGTGGCCGATCAGGATGCCGGGAAGTCCGTAGAGCCAGCTTCCCGGCTGCCAGCCGAGCGCACCGAGGGCCGTTCCGAACCAGCCGGCGCGGCCGAATACCGCGACGACGCCGAACACCACCACCACCGGGGGCAGCACGACCGCGAGGTTCATCACCGCCAGCAGAACTCGCCGGCCAAGAAACCGGCTGCGCCGGGCGAGCGCCAGCGCCAGCGCCGCTCCGAGCGCGAGCGACAGCACCGTGGACAGCGTCGCCTGCATCAGCGTGAAGCGAACGATGTCGCCGACATATCCCCACGGCAGCGACGGCAGATCGCCCCCGGCCGCGGATATGAGGCCGACGATCGCCGACCCCATGACGCCCGCGACGACGGCGAGTGCCACGATACCGGGCAGCAGCACCGCGCCGGCACCGCGGATTCGGACGGCACGGGCTGTCATCGGGCGACCGGACCGGCCGGCGCTGCGCGCACCGCCGCGTTCACTGGCCCATGGCCGTCAGCCAGCCGTCGAGCCAGGCCCGCCGCTTGGCCGCCACCTCGGCGGGGTCGGGGAGGAAGCTCTTCGTCGGCTTCGGCAGGTCCTTGAAGGAGACCGGCAGGCCGCCTTCGGGAAGTTTCGCCGGATACATCCAGTTGGTCTCCGGGATGGCCGACTGGAAGGCCGGCGTCAGCATGAAGGCAAGGAAGGACTTCGCCAGATCCGGCTGCCGCGAACTCGCGACGAGGGCCGCGGTCTCGACCTGGAGCACGTGACCTTCGGTGAAGATCGCGGCCTTGTACTTGTCGGTCTTGTCCGCGGAGATGTGGTAGGCCGGAGAGGTCTGATAGCTCAGCACCATATCGGCCTCGCCCTTCAGGAACAGGCCGTAGGCTTCCGACCAGCCCTTGGTGACGGTGACGATCTTCGGCTTCAGCTGCTTCCAGACGTCGTCGGCCTTGTCGCCATAGATCGCCCGGACCCACAGCAGCAGCCCGAGCCCCGGCGAGGACGTGCGCGGGTCCTCGATCACGAGCGACGGGGCGTTCGGCCCGGTGAGATCGGCGAAACTCTTGGGCGGGTTCTTCAGCTTTTCGGAATCGTAGACGAACGCGAACCAGCCCCAGTCGAACGGAACGAACGTGTCGTCCGTCCAGGGCACCGGAAGGTCGAGGCCGGAAACCGCGAGGCCGGGCGGGGCGAACAAGCCGGTCTTGCGGGCTTCGTCGGCCATGTTGGTATCGAGCCCCAGCACGACATCGGCCTTGGTCGAAGCGCCTTCCAGCTTGAGGCGCGTCAGCATCGCGCCGGCATCCTCGATCGCCACCCATTCGAGCGTGCAGCCGCAGGTTTCCTCAAAACGCTTCTTCACGATCGGCCCCGGCCCCCATTCGGCGGCGAAGCTGCCGTAGGTGTAGACCGTAAGGGTCGGCTTCTCCGCGGCGGCAGCCTCGCCTGCAAGCGGCAGGGCGGAGGCGAAGGCACCGAGGGCGAGAGTGCCCGCAAGGGCGGCGCTGATGAAGCGGCGTGTGAGCATGGACGTCCATCCTGCTGGCAAAACGGGCAAATCCAGCTCGTTCGGCGCATCGGCCAACCGGGGGCACAGCATCGCGACGGATGGTCGGTCAGCCGATGCGGCAGGTCACGCGATGAGGGGATGGGCGTATCACGCCGTCATCTCGATCCCTCCGCCGGTACGATCCGGATCAGGTTCGACGGGTTGGCTTGCGCGCCTCTCAGCCCATTCGGGCACCCCGCGAGACAAGGCCGACGTTAGCCACCGACCGGCGCCGATGCAATCGGTTTGGTGCGACCGAGACGTCGGCGCGACGACGCGGGGTTAACGGCTCCGACGTATCGACCGTGGCGCGGAGTCATCGCCCGAAACGATCTCTTGTGTCTTGCGATCCCGCACGTGGAGCGCGCATCGTCATCTCGTCGTATCGCGCGGTTCGTATGGAAAGGAACGGGCATCCCGCCGCCTTGCAATCGCGGCGGGACGGGTTTAAGCCCGGAACATTCAGCATTTCCGGGGCGTTTTATCCGGAAGTGGCCTGTGTGGTGTCCTCCCCAGACCTCGCCCACCCCGTTCACTCCCGAACGCGAAAGACGCATCCCCGTGGAATTCTTCACCGGATTGTTAGAGCCTGCGGCTTTGACCGCTCTGGTGCAGGTGCTGCTGATCGACGTGGTGCTTGCCGGCGACAATGCCGTTGTGGTCGGCCTCGCGGCGGCCGGGCTGCCGCGCGAGCAACGCCTCAAGGTCATCCTGGTCGGCATTCTCGCCGCGACGGCGCTTCGGATCGTGTTCGCTTCCATCGCCGTGCACCTGCTCGCCATCATCGGGCTGCTGCTCGCCGGCGGCATTCTACTGCTCTGGGTGTGCTGGAAGATGTGGCGCGAGATCCGCGCCGACCACGAGGCGGAAAAGGCCGCGATCGCCGACGATGCCGAAGCGGAGGAGACGGTCGTCTTCGCCGGCAAGGGCAAGGAGGGCGGCAAGCCCCGCAAGACCTTCGGTCAGGCGGTGACGCAGATCATCATCGCCGACGTGTCGATGTCGCTCGACAACGTGCTGGCCGTCGCCGGAGCCGCTCGCGAGCATCCGGGCGTGCTGATCATCGGACTCGCGCTGTCGGTCGCGCTGATGGGGCTCGCGGCTTCGCTGATCGCTTCGCTGCTCTCCCGCTTCCGCTGGATCTCCTATATCGGCCTCGCCATCGTCCTCTATATCGCGCTGAAGATGATCTACGAGGGCTCGCTCGAGGTGCTGCAACACCTGCCGGCGGCGACCTGAAGAACGGGACTTCGGGAAGAACGGGACTTCGGGCGGCCAGACGGGATTCAGGCGCTTTCGCGCGCGCTCGCGAATGCCCGGGCGGCGTTCTCACGGGCGAGAATGCGCTCCGCATCGAGACTGCGGATCGGCACGGCGCGGTTGGCCGGCACCTCGCCGGCGAGCTGCAGCGCCAGATAGCGACCACAGCAGACCCGCAGAAACGAGGCGAAGTTATCGATCTCGCCTTCGCTCGCCAGCTCGTCATAGAGCCTGGAGACGAGCTGACCGAGCGACAGCCCATCGCGCCGGGCGATCTCTTCCAGCGTCGTCCAGTAGAAGTCCTCGAGGCGAATGCTTGTGGAAACCCCGCTGAGGCGCACGGAGCGCGTGCGGTTGCGCCACAGCGCGGGATCGGCTCCGACGAACAGGCGGCACATGGCTTTCCATCCTCCCGGCTCGTGCTTTTCGGGTGATGATAGCACGCCGCGGGCCGGTCCGCCCGCCGTTCTCGTCCGGCGGGCGGAAGCGTGGCGGGTCAGGCGGCGGCGAGCACCCTGTCGGCATGCTCGATGCGCGTGCCGAGCACGGTGAGGAACTGGCCGATCCACGCCGGATGCGCCGGCCAGGCGGGCGCCGTGACGAGGTTGCCGTCCGTCACCGCGCCGTCGATGGCGATATCGGCATAGGTGCCGCCGGCGAGCTCCACCTCCGGCCGGCAGGCCGGATAGGCCGAGCAGGTGCGGCCTTCCAGCACCTTAGCGGCGGCGAGCAACTGCGGGCCGTGGCAGATGGCGGCGACGGGCTTGCCGGCCTCGAAGAAATGGCGCACCGCGGCGATCACCCCGGCATCAAGGCGGAGATATTCCGGCGCGCGCCCACCGGGAATGACGAGCGCGTCATAGTCCTCGACCTTGATGTCGGAGAAGGTCGCGTTGAGCGCGAAGCGGTGGCCGGGCTTCTCGCTATAGGTCTGCTGGCCTTCGAAATCGTGGATCGCGGTCGCGACCCAGTCGCCCTTCTTCTTGCCCGGGCAGACGGCATCGACCTTGTGGCCGACGGCGAGCAGGGCCTGGAACGGCACCATGGTCTCGTAGTCTTCGGTGAAATCGCCGACGATCATCAGAATGCGCTTGGCAGCCATCGTGCGTCTCCTTTGTTTTGGGCGCGCCTCGTTCGGGCCGCGCCTGGAACGCAGGCCGGCGGACGCGTCTCCGTAGGTCCGAAACCATAGCACCCGCGACCTGCGGGCCGGGTGTTAGCCCGTTGTTGCGGGAGCGCTGCCACTGGACCGCGGCCCCGCGAGGCCCTATTCCAGAAGCGAAATGAACGATGACAGGAGCGCGCCACGGCCATTCCGCAAGGGGATGCGGCTGCCGGCGACGTTCCGCGAACCCGAGTGGGAGGGGACAGGGCAATGCCCGATTTCGCGTCGCCGGATTTCCTGAAATCGCATATCCGCCAGTGCCTGGATTTCTATTTCCCCGTGGCGATCGACCGGGAAAAGGGCGGCTTCTTCAACGCCTTCCTGATCGACGGCACGATCTATGACCGCGAGACCAAGCATCTCGTCGGCATGTCGCGCATGACCTACAACGCCGCGATCGGGTTCGAACTCTTCGGCGACGAGATGCTGCGCGACGCGGTGCGTCACGGCCTGAATTTCCTCGAAACGGTCCTTCGCGACCCGGTTTTGCGTGGCTATGGCTGGGTGGCGAAGGGCGACACGGTGGTCGATCCCTCGCTCAAGGCCTACGGTCACGCCTTCGTGCTGCTGGCCCACGCCACCGCCGCCCGCAAGATCGTGCCGGACGCCGGCCTGCGCGACGTCGCGGCGCTGATCGAGGCCCACTTCATCGAGGGGCCGCAGCAGCTCGCCATCGAGGGCTTCGATGCCGGGTGGGCGAACCCAGACAGCTATCGCGGCCAGAACGCCAACATGCACCTCTGCGAGGCGATGATCGCTGCCTACGAGGCGACCGGAAGCCGGCCGTTCCTCGATCGCGCGATCCACATCGCCAACAAGATCGCCATCGAGTTTCCCGCCGCTCATGGCGGTTTCATCCACGAGCACTTCACGTCCGACTGGGCGGTGGACCCGGAGGCCGCAAAGCGCGCCAACGATCATACCTTCCGGCCGGAAGGCTTCCAGCCGGGCCACCACGCCGAATGGGCGAAGCTGCTGCTGACGCTCTACCGGCTTACCGGGGAAGACCGCTTCAAGACGCGCGCGGCCGAAATCTTCGATCTCGCCGTCACGCCGTTCTGGGACGAAGCGCGGGGCGGGTTCTACTATACCTTCGACGAGAACCTCGTTCCGATCGACCGCGACAAATATCACTGGCTGCCGTCCGAATCCTTCTCGGCCGCCTACCTGCTCCACAAGGCGACCGGCGAACAGCGATATCTCGACTGGTACCACAAGATCTGGGCATGGACCTGGGAGTACATGGTCGATCGCGAGCGTGGCGGGTGGTATCTCCGCGTCGACGAGAACAACCAGCGCTACGACGAGCCCAAGAGCCCGCCGGTGAAGGCGGACTATCATGCGATCTCGAACTGCTTCGAGGTTCTGAGGGCGCAAGGCCACGCGGGTTGAGCCGCGCCGGGGCGGCCGGCGACGAAGCCTTCGAAGCCGAGTTCATGGAAGCCGAGTTCATGGAAGCCGAATTCACGGAAGCCGAATTCACGGAAGCCGAAGCCAAGGAAGCAAACTCATGACCGAATGGACGCTCGGCTGGGACCGCGGCCACATCGCGGTGCGGCCGACCGGAGCGATGATGGCGCCGGTGGAGATCGTGCTCGACGACGGCCGCAAGGTATTCCCCTTCAAGGTCGCGCCCTGGGCTGACGAGCGGTTCGAGCCGCCGGTCGGGCCGCTGCTGCAGGGCCTGCGCGGCGACTGGACCTGCCTGCCGTTCGGACTTCCCGGCAAGCCGCGCACCGACCTCCTCGAGGACTGGATGAACGGCGTCGACCGCGATCTCGCCTCGCCGGATGCCTACGGCCACGGCGCGGTCGCGAACGAGCCCTGGGTGCTCGATTCGTGCTCGCCGGATCATCTCGCCTGCCACTTCGACTTTCCCGACACCATGCCGATCGAGCGCGTCTCGCGGGCGATCCACGTCCTGCCGGGCGAGGCGATGATCTCGGTGGTGGTCGAGATCACAGCGCGGCGATCCTGCGAGATGCCGTGGGGGCTGCACCCGACCTTCGCGCTGCCCGAGGAGCCCGGCTCATTCGAGATCGGGTTCGAAGGCCCGGTCCGGGTGTTCACCTATCCCGGCGTGTTCGAGAAGGGCGTGTCGCGCGCCGCCCACGGCAAGGTGCTTCCCGGCCTCGATGCCGTGCCGATGCTGGATGGCTCGACGCTGTCGTTCTCTCGGCTGCCTCTCGACCGCGATGCCGAGGAACTGCTGATCGCGGCCGACCACGGCGGGCGCGTGATCCTCACCAATCATGCCGAGCGCTATCGCACCATCCTGGACTGGGATGCCGCGGTGCTGCCCGGGCTGCTGCTCTGGGTTTCCAACCGCGGCCGCAAGTTCGCGCCGTGGAACGGGCGCTTCCTCGGCCTCGGCGTGGAGCCGATCTCCGCCGCGTTCGATCTCGGCTACGCCCACGGGCTCAATCCGGCGTCGCCGCTGCGTGCCGCCGGAGTCGGAACGGCGACACGCTTCGAGCCCGGCACCCCGCTGAAGACGAGCTACAGCTTCCGCTTCGAAGCGATCTGACGGCGCGACGGGCGGGGCTGTTCCCCGCCCGTACCAGCAACGCCGTTCAGGCGACGGTCTCGGGCAGGAGCATCGTGCCGGTCTCGCGCAGCCGCACGTGCCAGGACAACGCTTCCTCAATGATATGAGGCGTTTGTCCGCCACGCTTGAGGGCGCGCTCGAAATAATCCTCCAGCGCGCCGCGATAGGACGGGTGCACGCAGTTGGCGATGATCTCGCGCGCGCGCTCCCGCGGCGCCAATCCGCGCAGGTCGGC
The DNA here is from genome assembly GCA_023442215.1 of Pseudomonadota bacterium. Taxonomy (GTDB): domain Bacteria; phylum Pseudomonadota; class Alphaproteobacteria; order Rhizobiales; family Segnochrobactraceae; genus Pseudoxanthobacter. Next base: position 8,800 of record JAEZMP010000548.1, on the reverse strand, counting down.
GATGCCGACCTCGGTGACGATGACGTCGACATCGTGCTCGTTGTGGTCGACATGGCTGACCATCGGCACCACGCTGGAGATGCGGCCGTCCTTGGCGATGGACTTGGTGACGAACACCGACAGCGAGGCGTTGCGGGCGAAATCGCCCGAACCGCCGATGCCGTTCATCATGTGCGTGCCGCCGACGTGCGTGGAATTGACGTTGCCGTAGAGATCGACCTCGAGCGCCGTGTTGATGCAGATGAGGCCGAGCCGCCGCACCACCTCGGGGTGGTTGCTGATCTCCTGCGGCCGCAGCACGAGCCGGCTCTTGTAGTGCGAGATGTTCGGGATCACCGCGCGATATTTCGCTTCCGACAGCGTGATCGACGAGCCGGAGGCGAAGTTCAGCTTGCCGGCATCGATCAGGTCGAAGGTGCTGTCCTGAAGCACTTCGGAATACATCGTGAGATCGTGGAAGGGCGAATCGATGAAGCCGTGCAGCACGGCGTTCGCGACCGAGCCGATGCCGGCCTGCAGCGGCGGAAGCGAATAGGTCAGCCGCCCGAGTTCGACCTCATGCTCCAGCAGCCCGATGAGGTGGCGGGCGATCGCCCGGGTGTCCTCGTCCGGAGCCTGCACCGAGGCGGAGCTGTCGAGCTTCTCGGTCAGTACGATGGCGACGATCTTGTCGGGGTCGATCGGGATGAACGGCATGCCGACGCGCTGGTCCGGCGCCATCACCGGGATCGGCTGGCGGGTCGGACGGCGGGTCGGGATGTAGACGTCGTGCAGGCCTTCGAGTTCCGGCGGCTGGGAGGTGTTGATCTCGACGATGACCTTCTCCGCAAGGATGGCGAACGTCGCCGAGTTGCCGACGGACGTCGTCGGCACGATGCCGCCATCGGCCGTGATCGCGACCGCCTCCACCACCGCGACGTCGATCGGACCGAGCGTGCGGGCGCGCAGCATCTCTACCGTCTCAGACAGGTGCTGGTCGACGAACATCACCTCGCCGGCGTTGATCGCCTTGCGCAGCGAGGGATCGGCCTGGAACGGCAGGCGGCGCGAAAGCACGTGGGCCTCGGCGAGGGTCTTGTCGAGATCGTTGCCGAGCGAAGCACCGGTGATCAGGGTGATCTTGAGCGGATCGGTCTTGGCGCGCTGGGCCAGCGCCATCGGCACCGCCTTCGCCTCACCCGCGCGGGTGAAGCCGCTCATCCCCACCGTCATGCCGTCGCGGATGTGGCGAGCGGCCTCCTCGGCGGTCACGACGCGATCGAGAAGCGAGGCGCGGCGAATCCGGGTGGTGGGCATGGCGTTTCCTCGTGCGGGGCGGCATGGCGGCAGATTTTTCTGTCCTGGGATGACGAACGGGAATAGCGCGCCGGACGGGGCGCCGGAATTCGCCTTTCGGAGCAGATGCCCGATTTAACACGGATCCGTTTCCCGCGGCTGCGCTGGATCAAGTTTCATGGTCGCGTTGACCGCAGGCGGTCACCATCGGCCGTGCCCCGGGTCGCCGCGTGCACTCCGAGTTGCCTAAATAACAGGCGTTTTTCCGCACCGGCCGCGACGCCGGTGGGCGCCAGCGCGGAGGTCGAATCCACAAGCTCATGGAAAACAACGTCCGATCGGAATTGTATGCATGACGACGGGCCTGAAACTTGCATACAATCCATCGATCCTCCACCGCTAGCCCAGGAGCCGCCATGGCCGATCTCGACTTCGACCTGGTTCGCCTGCATGCCGCCTACGCCACCGGCCTCAGCCCCGTGGATGTGATCGAGCAGGTGTTCGAGCGCCTTGCCGAGGCGGACGATCCCGGGATCTTCATCGCGCTTCACGACCGTGAGACCCTCATGGGCATGGCGCGGGCGCTGCCGCCGTTCGATGCCGGGCGTTATCCGCTGTGGGGCGTGCCGTTCGCGATCAAGGACAATATCGATCTCGCGGGATTGCCGACCACGGCGGCATGCCCGGCCTTCGCCTACCGGCCCGAGCGCTCGGCGACGGTCGTGGAACGGCTCGTCGCCGCCGGTGCGCTGCCGGTCGGCAAGACCAATCTCGACCAGTTCGCGACCGGGCTCGTCGGCGTGCGCACGCCCTATCCCGCGCCGCGTAACCCGTTCGATCCTGCCGTCGTGCCGGGCGGCTCGTCCTCCGGGTCGGGCGTCGCGGTCGCCCGCGGCATCGTCAGCTTCGCCCTCGGCACCGATACCGCCGGATCCGGCCGCGTGCCGGCCGCGCTCAACAATGTCGTCGGGCTGAAGCCGAGCCTGGGGCTGCTGTCGACGCGCGGCGTGGTGCCTGCCTGCCGCACGCTCGATTGCGTTTCGGTGTTTGCCCTGACGGTCGCGGATGCCATGGCCGTCGCCTCGGTCGCAGCCGGCTACGACGGCGACGATCCGTTCTCGCGGCCGATGCCGTTCCAGCCGGAAGCGCTCACGCGCCCCGCGCTCCGACTCGGGATCCCGGATGCGGCGAGCCGGCTCTTCTTCGGCGACGCCAACGCGGAGGCCGCGTTCGATGCCTCGCTAGCCCTGGCGGAGGAAGCCGGTGCCCGGCTCGTGCCGGTCGACATGTCGCCGCTGTTTGCCGTTGCCTCGTTGCTCTACGATGGCCCCTGGGTGGCGGAGCGCTATGCCGGCTGCCGTGATTTCCTCAGTTCCGACATCGAAACCCTGCTGCCGGTGACGCGGCGGATCATCTCCGGCGCCGGGCGGTTCTCGGCGGTGGATGCCTTCGTCGGCCGCTATCGTCTCGCGGCGCTCGCGCGCGAGGCGGCGCCGCTCTGGCAGGAGATCGACGCGCTGATGGTGCCCTCGATTCCCGGCATCGCCACGGTCGCGGATCTGGAGGCCGATCCCATCGGCCCGAACAGCAGGCTCGGCACCTACACCAACTTCGTCAATCTGCTCGATCTCTGCGCGCTCGCGGTGCCCGGGCCGTTCCGCGGCGATGGCCTGCCGGCCGGAATCACCCTGATCGCGCCCGCCGGTCGCGACGGCTTCCTCGCGCCGCTCGGCGCCGCGCTCCATGCGCTGGCAGCGACGCCGCTCGGCGCCACCCGCCGTCCGCAACCGGAATCCCCGGCCATCCGGTCGGTGGCGCCCGCAGTTGCCGCGTCCGGGCAGCTGATCGAACTCGGTGTCGTCGGCGCGCACCTCTCGGGCATGCCGCTCAACGGTGAACTCACGTCGCGCGGGGGTCAGTTCGTGCGCGCGACCCACACCGGGCCGCATTACCGGCTCTATGCCCTGGCGCGGCAGGGCGAGGGCGCGCAGCGCCCGGGCCTGCTGCGTGTCGGTCCGGAGGAGGGCGAGGAGATCGCCCTCGAAATCTGGGCGCTGCCGCCGGCGGGATTTGCCGACTTCGTGGCGAAGGTGCCGTCGCCGCTGACCATAGGATCCGTAAGGCTCGCGGACGGCGGCGCGGTTCCCGGATTCCTGTGCGAGGCGATCGGGGTGAACGGCGCGCTCGACATCACCCGGTTCGGCGGCTGGCGCGCCTATGTCGAGGCCACGGCGGACGCGTGACCGCCAGCAAGCCAAGTCCCGGGAAGGGTGCCGCGCCGGGGCATCCCTTGCCTGTGGGACTTCCGATGACGGCCGCGCCAGCGGAAGCGTCAGAGCGCCTCGGCGTAGCGGTCGAAGCTGTTCTTCACGATGCCTATGTGGGCGCGCATTTCCTGCTGTGCGGTTAGGCGGTCACCGCGCAGGATCGCCTGCACCACCCGATCGTGTTCCTCATAGGACTCGCCGAGCCGGCCGATGGTGCGGAACTGCGCCCGTCGGAACGGGGCGAGGCGCGACCGGGTCGCGAAGGTCAGCTCCGCGAGGTAGCCATTGTGGGCGCCGCGGTAGAGCGTGCCGTGGAAGACCTCGTTCAACTCGGCATAGCGCAACTGATCGCCGACGGTGACGAGATCGCAGAGCGCGCGGTGGACGCTTTCGAGTTCCCGCCGCTCGGCCGCCGTCATGTTCTGTGCGGCGAGGCCGGCGCAGACGGCTTCCAGTTCCGCCATCGCCACGAACATCTCCATCAGCCGCTCGTCGGAAAGCCTGGTGACGACGGCGCCGCGGTGCGGGCGTAGCTCGACGAGGCCGCTCGAGGAAAGCTGACGAAGGGCTTCCCGGACCGGGGTGCGCGACACGCCGAACCGGGTCGCGATGCCGATCTCATCCAGTGCCGTTCCGGGCGAGAGCACGCCCCGGACGATCTCGTCGGCAAGCTGCAGCCGCAGATCCTCCGCGCGCGTCCGCCGCGGCTTGACGGCTGCGCCGCCGCGGACGGGCGAGGCGCCGGCCTTGCCGCTCGAACCGGATTCGGGCGAATCGGATGAAGGCATGGGATCCGTTCTCGTGCGTGCAGAAGGCGGTTGCCGCGCGGGTATCGGGAGGAGCCCGCTGCCCCGTCAAAATCCCTCTCCGTTTCACTTGGACGCGACCGGCGGGATTGTCAATTGACGCCCTCTCAGCCGCGCGGTGCCTCGCGATCGTCGATGGCGCTGACGTGCGCCGCGACGATTTTCCAGCCATCCGGAAACCTCACCCACGTCTGGCTTTGGCGGCCGAGCCGGCCGGTCGCGCTTTCACGCCGATAGAGTGTCGAGGCGACGCCGTAGTCGCGGCCGAACGTGGTTATGACGGTCCGCTCCAGCCTGCGGCCGAGGAACAGCGGCGACCGGCGCGCGCGGAATGCCGCGATCTCGGCGAAGCCGTAGAGATTCTCGTTCTCGCCATAACGGACGGTCGACGGCGCATCGAAGAACAGGGCGTCGAGCGTCGCGACGTCGTTGGTGACGAGGGCGGCCTCGTAGCGCGCGAACACGGCTTCGAGTTCGCTCTTTACCTCGGGGATGTCGATCTCCACGGCGGACGGCGGGGCAGGCGGCAAGGCGATCACTCCGGTACAGGCCGACCGCAGCCGGCGACACGCTTCATTGCCGGGCGCCCGCGTCCTCGCCGGCGCGCTGCCGCTCGATGCGGCGGCGCAGATCGGCGAGGAAGGGGATCGAGGCATACTGGTCCGGCTGGACCTCGTCCCACGCCACGCCGACCGGCTGAGCGAAGGCCGTGCGGGTTTCGATCAACTCCGCGTCCGTGGCGATGATGTCGAGCGCGGAATCGTGGGGCATCATCGGCAACAGATCGTCAGCGACGACCTGACAGGAATGAACCGTCGTCGCAATCGGCGCCGCCGGGCCGAGCTTGCCGAGTTCCCGGAATATGCCGAGCTCGAGATCGGCGAAGCCGCCGCCCTTGCCTGTCCGGCCACCGGCGCGGCCGACGGCCACGCAACCGACCACGACGAAATCGAGCGTCTCCATCTCCTCGAACCGTACGGGCTCGCCGACCTGCAGGAAGCCCTGGGAGGTCGCGGCGAACTCGAACTGGACGCCGGCCGCGGCGAGCGCGGCCGGATCGAGGCGCACGAACGGCAGGCCTTCGACGAGTTCCGGCACGGGCGCGTAGACGATCTTGCCGTCGTAGAGGGCGCGCAGGCGAACCGGAATCTGCGGGGGATCGGGGTTGCACTTCACCACCCGCGCCGTCTTCCACGCCGGCAGTTGCGACAGTCGAAGGGCCGCCATGTCCGCGCCGGCGAAGTTCGGAATCCGGCTTTCGACCGGGCCGACATTGATGCCGAGCGCGACCATGCGCGCCCACACCTCGTCCCGGAGCGCGTCCTTCGCGCCGTTGCGGCCCGCCCAGCGCGCGGCGCGTTCGCGGCTGTCGGTCATCTCAGGCTCCCCGGAACCGCTGCGCGACCGGCGCGCGGGCGACACCCGCCACCTGCAGACCATGGGCGATCCGCAGCGCAATATCCTCCCGCCACGCGGGCGCAATCACCTGAACGGCGATCGGGAGCCCATCTTCGCCTTGCGGCCAGACCGGAACAGCGGCGACAGGCAGGCCGACGAAGCTGATCGGCTGTGTGAAGATGCCGATGTTCGGCCGCGCCGGCACCTCAACGCCGCCGAGCGTGATGGTGGCCGTTCCCGAACGGAGGGCGGGAAACGGCGTCGCCGGGGCGATAAGGGCATCCACGCTCTCGAAGATGCGGGCCATCGAGGCCTTGAACCAGGACCGGAAGCGGTGAGCCGCGACATACCACGGCGTCGGGACCATCGCCCCGGACAGGAAGCGGTCGCGGGTCGCCGGGTCGAAGTCGCCGGCCCGCTTCCGCAGGCGGTCGAGATGCACGGTGGCCGATTCCGCGGTGGTGATGACATAGGCCGCGGCGCGGGCGCGGTGCGCCTCCGGCACGTCGACGACGCGGTCGACGGAAAGTGCATCGGCGACGATCTTCATCGCCATCTCCGCGTCCGGGCCGAGGCGTTCGGTGAAATAGCCGCCGGCGCGCGCGATCCGAAGGTCGCCGATGCCCAACTCCAGCGTGTCGCGCGTCGCGATGGCCGGTCGGCGCGCCAGCGAGGTGTCGCCGTCATCCCAGCCCTGCAGCAGATCGAAGATCAGCGCGAGGTCACGGGCAGAGCGGGCGAACGGGCCGAGATGGTCGAGGCTCGGCGTGAACGGGAAGGTGCCGGAGCGGCTGAGGCGACCGAAGGTCGGCTTCAGTCCGAACAGCCCGCAGAAGGACGCGGGCACGCGGATCGAGCCGTTGGTGTCGGAGCCGAGCGAGAACGACGACAGGCCCGCCGCCACCGCCGTTCCCGATCCGCCGGAGGAGCCGCCGGACATGCGGTCGAGATCGTGTGGATTGCGCGCGTTGCTGTCGTGGACGTTTTCTCCTGTGAAGTCATAGGCATATTCGCCCATATTCACAGAACCTGTGAGGATTGCCCCGGCCGCCTTCGCCCGCAAGACGAGCGGGCCGTCTGCGGTTGCCGGCGGATGATCGCGGTTGATGCGCGAGCCCGCGCGCGTGGTAATGCCCTCGATATCGAACAGGTTCTTCACCGAATACGGCACGCCGGCGAGCGGCAGCGTCCGCCCCTGGGCGACGGCGGCATCCACATCATCGGCTTCGGCGAGCGCTCGCGCCGCCGTGACATCGGTGAAGGCGTTGACGACGGGATTTGCGGCGGCGATCCGCGCGAGCGCGGCTTCGGCGACCATCCGCGAGCTGACGCGCCGTCCATTGACCGCATCGGCAATGGCGGACGCCGGTCCGTCGAGCAGTGCGGTCACGGGTTCGAGGCCGGAGCCTCCGGGCGCACTCTGGTCCATCGCGGTCTCACTCCAACGCGGCGGCAAGCGGAAACAGGAACGAAGCGGACATTCTCAGGCTTCGAACGCGAAGGCTGGCTCGACGTGGTCGTCGAGTGGGAAAGCCGTGACGAGCGCGGCCTGGGCGGCCGTCACCTTCATGTTGGCGGCAACGCCGGCCTGCCATTCGGGCAGGATCGTCAGGCCGAGCACGCCGGCCATGTGGGCGACATGGGCTTCGGCATCGAACGGGGCGGCGACTTCAGGCGCTGAGGGCATCGGGCATCCGTCGGGCGACGGCCTCCTTCAGGGCTGCGAGGGGGGCGGTCCAGCCGACGATGCCGCCCTGGGCACGGATCATGTCGAGCGTCGCCGCCTTGAAGGCAGGAAAGTAGCTCTCCGTGGCATCTTCGACCAGCAGGCACTCGAAGCCGCGGTCGTTGGCCTCGCGCATGGTGGTCTGCACGCACACTTCCGTCGTGACGCCCGCGAGCACGAGGTGGGTGATGCCGTGATCCGCGAGCAGTACCCCGAGGTGCGTGCCGTAGAACGAGCCCTTGCCGGGCTTGTCGATCACCGGCTCGTTCGGCAGCGCGGCGCAGGCCTCGACGAGGCCGTGACCGGGCTCGCCGTGGATGAGGATTCGGCCCATCGGGCCGGGATCGCCGATGCGCAGCGACGGCGCCCCACGCTCCCGCTTGGCCGGCGGACAATCAGAAAGATCCTGCTTGTGGCCTTCGCGGGTGTGGATCACCAGCCAGCCCCGGGACCGGAACAGGCCGATCAGGTCCGCGACCGTCGGGACGATGGCCTGCAGCAGCCCGACATCGTTGCCGAGGGTTTCACCGAACCCGCCGGGCTCGATGAAGTCGCGCTGCATGTCGATCACGATCAGAGCGGTCCGGGCAGGATCGAAACTGTAGGCGAACGGCTGCGCATCGACGGTGATGGGGGCGGTCATGACGTCTTTCCTGTCGGCTGTGTTCAATGCCCGGCCATCGCGCGCCCGATGGAGGTTCGGTCGGCTTCGGCGATCGGGACCACATAGTCGATGCGACCGCCGGACATCACGGCGACGCGGTCGGCGAGTTCGAGGATCTCGTCGAGGTCCTCGGAGACCAGCAGGACAGCGGCCCCGCGGTTGCGCTGGTCCATGATCTGGGACCGGATCTCCGAGACGGAAGCGAAGTCGAGGCCGAAGCACGGATTGGCGACGATCAGGACCTCCACGTCGCCTGAAAGCTCGCGGGCGAGGATCGCGCGCTGCACGTTGCCACCGGAGAGATTCTGGATCGGCTCGTCCGGCGACGGCGTCTTCACGCGGTAGGAGGCGATCAGCTCACGGGCCTTCGAGCGCATGACCTTCGGCGACAGCCACCAGCCGAGCGAGGCGATCGGCGGCTTGTCGAACGAGCGGAAGGCGATGTTCTCCGCGACGGTCATCTGCGGCACGGCGGCGTTCTTCAGTGGCTCCTCGGGCAGACCGAACACCTTGTAGCCGTCCATCTGCTCGCGCACCGGCTCGTAGGCCTTGCCGTGGATGAACAGCCGGCCGTCTTCGAGCGGCCGCTGGCCGGACAGCGCCTCCACCAGCTCCGACTGGCCGTTGCCGGAAACGCCGGCGATGCCGACGATCTCGCCCGACT
>JAEZMP010000403.1 GCA_023442215.1 Pseudomonadota bacterium | reverse complement strand
ACATCGAGTCTGGTCATTCTGGGGCGTCCGCTAGGAGTGAATCGACGGCGCTCAGTACGCTGTGGGCCTGCACCACCGCGGCCGGCGTGTCCGCCACCGGCTGCGGCTCCGCCGTTCCCGCACCGGCTTGGGAACCGGGTGCAACCGTCTGGACCGCAGGTGCGCCCGGAGCGGCGCCTGCCGCTGTAACCGGGGCAACGGCGTCAAGCGGCGTGTTCGCGTCTGCGACCTGGGCGCCCGTGGTCTGGGTGAGCTTGCCGTCAGGGATCGCAGCCGTGCGGATCAGTTCAGCAGCGTGGATGGCCGCCAGGCGCAACGCGGCATCCTCAGGCGGCAATTTGGTGGGATCGGAGGCTTTGAGGCTGCCGATCCCTCGCTCCAGCCCATCCTGCGTGACCGCGAGCGCCGCACCACGATAGACGAGCGCGCGGGCCTCATCCTCCGAACCCGGCGTCGCCGTGTCGAGCGCCCGTTCCGATGCGAGGATTGCCGCCGGGGTCTTGCCTTGGCTGACCGACGCCCTCGCGATGGTGAGGTAGAGCTCGCGCTGGGCGTTGACGCGAAGCAGCTTCAATGTCTCGTCGAGACGTGCGAACTGCGCCGGATTGTCGATGTAGCTCATGCGCGTCAGCGCCGCGGCAAAGCGCTGGCGGAAATTACCGGCATAGACCGAGCGGCTGAACCGCTGGAGATATTGCCGGGCCAGCATCTCGAACTTGGTGTTGTCGCCCGCCTCGCTGACGATGAGGATTTCCCGGCGAAGCGCTGCCTCCTCCACGAGAGTGCCCGGTGCCAGCAGGCGGCCGGTATCGAGCAGGGCGATGGTTTTCGCCGGATCTGTCGCGGCGGAAAGCGCCGCCTGCGCAAGCGCGACCTGTCCGCCGATGCTGGCCGGCAGGGCGCGCGGGTCGATGTCGCGCAGCAGCGGCTCGGCGACGCTCTCCCGACCCTCAGCGTAGGCGAGCGAGCCACGCAGAAGATTGTCGTCGATCACCGGCTCGATGCCGCGGTCGAGCAGCGTCCGCAACGTGACCGGACTGCCGCCGCTGAGGATGAAGGCCACAAGCGCGTTGGCGTTGCGCGCCTCCTTCCAGGCCTCCGGAGGCGCGGCGAGGAACTCACTGTCGATGCGCGACAGCAACAGACGCTGGGCGTTGAGCGCGGCGACCGAACCGGCAGCGATGTCGTCCTGGATGCCCTGCAGCGTCCGGATCAGCTCGTAGGGCGCCGCGATGGCATGTCCATCGCCGGCTGTGACGGCCGCCATCGCCTGCGGCGCCGGCATGGTGCCGCCGGGAAGAGGCCCGTTCGAAGGCGAAGGGGAGACCGGCTCCATCCGGGGCGGTGCGGGGGCTGTGGCGGGCGGGGATGTGACCGCAGCGGTGGCGCCGTTGTCGCACGCCGGTTCCGGGGTCGGTGTCGCTCCGACGGTCGGCATGGCAGCGGGCGCTGCCGGCGCGGCGGCCTGGCCACCACCCGGCGCCGGAATGGCCGGAGCCACCGACGTCTCTGGGCCGCCGACCTCTGTCGGACTCGATGCGTTCCCGGCGGGCACCGGGCTACCGGTTGACGGCGCGGCCGAACTGGTGACGGCCTCCGCTTGCTCGGCCTTGCGCGCGTCCTCCGCAGTGGGCCACGGCATCGTGGCCTGGCCGGAGGCGGGCATTCCCGCGACCGATTGGGGCGGTGGCGCCGCTGGCGCTGCACTCTGCCCGAACGCCGTCGTGCACACGGTGCTGCCGGCCGCGACGAGCGCGGTCGCCAGAAGTGCCGCGCGGAGGTCACGATGCGCACGCAACCGGAAGGCTTGCCCGGCTGCCGCATCCGGCGAGGGGCTCCCGACTTCCCGTGCGGAAGAGCGGGCCGGCGGCCTCATTCCGGGACCTGCAGGACGATTTCGATCCGCCGGTTCTCTGCCGCGTTCGGATCATTGGGGTTCTTCAGATTCCGGTCCGCGTGTCCCTCGATCTGTTCGATGCGTGCGCTGTCGAGCCCGCCTCGTGTCAGCATGTAGTAGGCCATATGGGCGCGAGCGGTCGAAAGGCGCCAGTTGTCGTAGGTCTCGGAGCGGAACGGCCGAGCGTCGGTATAACCGCGGATCAGCACCTGTCCGGGCCGTTCCTTCAGCACCGCGGCCACGTTCTCCATGGCCTTCACGAGTTTCGGATGGGGAATCGCCGAGCCGATCGGGAACATGCTGAAATCGAGATCGTCCGTGAGGTTGATCAGAAGTCCCTCGCTCGACGACGTGACTTCGACATGTGGCGTCGCGGCGGTGCCGACCGAGGTGCGCAATGCGGCTGCGAGTTCCGCCCCGAGGGCGACGGCTCTCGCCTGCCGGTCCGCCGCACGCTGGGCGGCCGCCGCGGCTGCCGCTTCTTCCGCCTTCGCGACGGCCTCGGCGGCGATATCGGCCGCTTCCGGATCGGGCGGGAGATTGCCGCCAGAGAGAGCCGCCGACATCGACGTGCCATGCTCTGCAACGTTGGTGGCGGCCTGTGCGCCTGCCCCCGGGTCGTTCACCAGTGCGAAGCCGTCTTCCTTGCCGGACGAGCGTGCGTCCATCGCGATGTTCGCAGGCTGTGGCGGCGAGGCGGCTC
>JAEZMP010000380.1 GCA_023442215.1 Pseudomonadota bacterium | reverse complement strand
GAGCCGCGCAGGTCGTCGACCACTTCCTCGACCGTGACGAGCGAGCGACGGGCGGCGAGCACCGCCTCCTTCTGCACGCCGACGATGCCCTCGATCAGGACGTTGCCCTCGCGGTCGGCCTTCTGGGCGTGGATCACCGCGGCGTCGGGACGGATCGCGGGAACCGCCGCCAGCACCTCGCCGGTGAACGGACAGGTGATCGACCTGATGTTGGGATTGACCCGCGGCAGTTCGGCGCCGCGATAGCCGCGCAGCGTCGCGAACGGCAGGTTGGCGGCCCCCGCCCAGTAGGCGGCGGCCATCGCCGCGTGGCTGTGCTCCTCGATCTCAAGCGGACGCGGCCAGTCCTTCTCGACCGCCTCGCGGATGCGGTGGGCGGAACCGACGCCGGGATTGCCGCCCCACGAGAAGGTGAGCTTGCGGGCCATGCCGCAGCCGATCATCTGGTCGTAGAGCAGGTCCGGCGTCATCCGCACCAGCGCCAGATCGCGGCGCTTCTGCCGGATCACCTCGTGGCCGGCGGCATAGGGAATGAGATGGGTGAAGCCTTCGAAGGCCACCGTGTCGCCGTCCCGGACGACCTCCTCGCACGCTTCCGCGAGCGCCAGAAATTTTGCCATCGCTGTTGTCCGCCGCGTTCTGCCTGACGGTTGTCGATTTCGAATTGACCGATAATCGCACATCATGTACGATATTCGACATTGATGAGACCGGAACCGCCCATGGTCAAGCGAAAAGATGCACGCGAGGACGCGGCCCCGGCCGAACACACCCCGGCGCAGGCGCTGGACCGCTTCGGAGGCGACCCGGATTTCATGCTGTCGCTGGCGCGCGGGCTTCTGGTGCTGCGGGCCTTCGAGCAGGAGCCGGTGCTCAGCGTCAGCCGCGCCGCCGCCCTGACCGGACTGCCGCGCGCGGCGGCCCGGCGCTGCCTCTACACGCTGGAGCAGCTCGGCTATATCGGCGGCGAGGATGGCGAATGGCGGCTGCGGCCGATGCTGCTGACGCTCGCGCAGGCCTATCTCACCTCGACCAGCTTCGCGGAGGCCGCCCAGCCCTATCTGACGCGGCTGCGCGACACGGTCGGCGAGTCCTGCTCGATGGGCGTGCTCGACGGCGGCGAGGTCGCCTATATCGCCCGCGCGGAAACCCGACGCATCATCTCCATCGCGCTCCATGTCGGCAGCCGGGTTCCGGCCTATTGCACGTCGATGGGACGGGTGCTGCTGGCGCAGCTCGATCCGGCGGCGCTCGACCGCTATCTGGCCGCGGCCCCCTTTCCCGCCCGCACGCCGCAGACGCTGACGACGGCGGATGACCTCCGGGCCGAACTCGCCTCCGTCTCCGCGCTTGGCTATGCGCTGATCGATCAGGAGATGGAAATCGGCCTGCGCTCGATTGCCGTGCCGATCCGTGACGCCACCGGCCGCGTCGTCGCCGCGCTCAATGTCGGCGCCGCCGCCGCCCACCTCGAGCGCGACGCCCTGGTCGAAAGCGTGCTGCCGGTGCTGCGGGACATCGCCGAAGAGCTTACGGAACTCGCCGTGCTCGCGCCGGGCATCGTCGCTCGCGATCCGACGCCCGGGACGCGCAGAGCGCGTGGGGCGCAATGATGCGACGGCGCTTCAAAGACTTCCCCTATCCACCTGCGTGAGAAGGCTTTTCCACGGCGCTGCTTGCGCCGGTCTCTCGCGGAAGGCTCACGCGAGAGTCGAAGAACTCGCGGCAAGTTCGACGATCTCGTTGGTGATCTCTTCCTGCCGCAGCTGGCGGGACCGGGCGACCAGCGTGCCGAGGGTCGCCTCGACATTGGTCTTCGCGGCGATCATCGCGCGCATCCGCGCCTCGTTCTCCGCCGCGAACGAGAGCGTCACCGCCTCGCAGAGCTCGGCGAACACATATTCCTCGATCAGCCGCGCCAGAAGATCGGCGGGCGGCAGCGTCAGCACCGGCGGGATGCCGTCGGTCGCCGGCGGAAAGCGGGCGACATCGAACGGCACCAGCCGGCGCGCCGTGGTCTCCACCGACGCCGCGCCTCCGGGCACGGCATGAACCACGGTCACCCGCGCGATCCGGCCGGCTTCGATGCGGTCGTAGAGCGCGTCGACGATCCGACCGGCGAGCGCGGGGGCCTGGGCGGCGTGGGCGACCATCGGTGCCGACCATGCGACGGGCCAACCGCGTTCCTCCGCGAGCGACAGGCCGCGGTCGCCGATCAGGAACCGGTCCACATCGCCTTCCCCGCTGGCGGCGGCCACGGCATCCGCCGCCTCCAGCACGCGCTCGCTGAAGGTGCCGGCGAAGCCCTGCTCGGCGGTGAGCACGATGACGGCATGGCCCCGAACGCCGCGCCCTGCGCCGCCGTCTCCCGGAGCGGCGATGTGCCGGCGCTCGACCTCGGGCAGGAACGCCAGCGCCTGGCTGACGGCATGGGCGATCATGCCGGCATAGGAGCGGATGCCGTCGACACGGCCCCGCGCCTCGCGGGCGCGGGCGGCGGC
>JAEZMP010000378.1 GCA_023442215.1 Pseudomonadota bacterium | reverse complement strand
CAGGTGACGATCAACGGCTTCGCGTTCCGCGTGCGGTCCTTCGCGGTCCCATCCGGCAGCGATCCGTTCACGCAGGTCGATGTTTTCGCGACGGCCCGCGACATGCTGCCCAATGCGGCCGCCGATCTCCCACGCCATGGCATTATCGCCGCCCTGACCGATGATGGGCGCAAGCTCTGGGTCCTGGTGGCGGAGGGGCTGCAACGCGAACAGCTGAACTATGTCAGCGCACACGAATGCCAGCTGCGCTGAGACCATAGGGGCGGGATCATCCGCCCCCCATCATCTGCGACCGTGCGGCCGCGGGGGCGGCCGCGGGCCGCGACCGGCCTTTGCGACGTTCCGGCCAACGCCTTTCGAAGACGCCCATTTCCTGCACCAGCCGGCCAACCCGGCAGGAGACCACCCATGGACCGCCCTGGCTCCCTTCTCGCCTTTCTCGCCACCCTCGTTCTGGCAAGCCTCATGTCGCTCCCGTCCCGTGCGGCCGAAACCGCGCCCATTGTCGTCGCCTCAGGCGTGAGCTACGAGCCGATCGGGCGCCTCGACGTCGATCAGCTCAATGCCATCATCAGCACGCGGGCCCCGGCCTTCTTCGGCGTTCCCATCGCCGTGCCACCGGCGAAGAATGCGGTGCGCCTCTATCGCGTCACCTATGGCTCGGTCGTGCCCGAGCAGGAGAACCGGCCGATCGTCGCGACTGGCCTCATCGCCGTGCCGGAGGTCGATGCCACGACGCTGCCGCTGGTGTCCTATCAGCATGGCACCGTCTACAAGAAGACCGAAGTGCCGTCCTTCCCGGATCAGTCGGACGAAACCCAGCTGATGCTCGCGCAGTTCGCGGGGCAGGGCTATGTGGTAGTCGGCGCGGACTATTTCGGCATGGGCGCCTCGAAGGAGCCCGAAGGTTATGGCGTGATGGGTAGCCAGCAGCAGGCGGGCGTCGACATGCTCAACGCCTCGCAGGCGGTCCTGAAGTCGATGAAGCTGTCCACCAACAAGCTCTTCCTCAGCGGGTGGTCGGAAGGCGGCTTCGTGACCATGGCGCTGCTGGAGCGGCTGGAGAAGTTGGGCGTCAAGGTGGACGCCGCGGCGACCGCCAGCGCTCCGGCGGACATCTATTCGCTTCTCAACGGGTTTCTTCTCTTCCCTCGCAGTAACGACGCAACCTGGGCAAACGTCTTATACATTCTTTCCGCGTTCTCATTTGAGAACTATTATCAAATCCCGGGCCTGGCGCGCACCATCATCACCCCGGAATATTACGACCTCGCCAAGACGGTCTATGAACGTGGCAATTACGACCGTACGAAGATCCCGACCGATCTCAAGCTGCTGGTGCGCCCGGAGTATTTCAATCCCGATTTCTTCACCTCATCGCCCTATGGAAAGCTGGCGCTGGCCACGCAGGCCTATCGCTGGATCATCAAGACGCCGGTGCGGAACTATTATGGCGAGAATGACGAGATCGTGTCCGTCGGGCTCGGCCGACTGGTCATGACCTATCAGCGTGGCATCGGCAACGGGAACACCAAGGTCGAGGCCATCTCCACCGGCCCGACCACGCATCGCGGCACCTATGCGACCGCCGTTCCCCACTGGAAGGACTGGTTCGACGAACACTGATCCGCACAACAGACATCCACGGGCATGAGGTCTCGTCCGACAGCATGTCCCGTGGCGTCTGACGTCGGTGCGGCGGGCGCCAGGAGCGGAAGCTACTGCGGCGATCACGAATAGCCGGTTTGGGGCCGTATCCGGCCCTTGCGAGATTTTCCATGATCAGCGGTCCGTCCCAGGAAATAGGACCACGGCCGGCTATTCCAAGAGCGCGAGCCCCTCGCGAGGGCCGTCCCACGTCGCCGGCCGTGCGGCACGAGATCAGATCTGCGCCATGCCGCCGTCCACCGGCAACTCGGCCCCGGTGATGAAACTGCTCTGATCGCTGGCGAGGAACAGCGCGGCCGAGGCCACTTCATCGGCTCGAGCCATGCGACCGAGCGGGATCAGCTTGCTCAGCGTCTCACGCACCTCATCGGACGTCGCCGCCATCATGGCCGTGTCGGTTGGCCCCGGTGCCACGACGTTGACGCGGATGTTGCGCGGCGCCAGTTCGTTGGCCCAGGTCCGCGCGAAGGCGCGCACGGCGGCCTTGGTCGCGCCGTAGACGCCATAGCCCTTCGTGCCGATCGCGCCGGCAATCGAGCCTATCAGCACGATCGAGCCACCATCCGGCATGATCGCCGTCGCAGCCTTCGTGGCAAACAGCAGCGCGCGCACGTTGAGGTCGAAGGTGCGGTCGAAATGATCCTCGCTGATCTCGTCGAGGGTCGCGAACTCGGAGATGCCGGCATTGACGGCAAGCACGTCCACCCCTCCCGCCTCGCTGCGCACCGTCTCGAAGAAAGCAGCGAGCGCCGTCGGATCGGCAGCATCGACGCGGCGCGCGCGCAGCCTGCCGGCCCCAAGCTCGACCTCGCCCTCTTCGGCGCGACGGCTGGTGGCGTAAACCGTCGCCCCATCCGTCGCGAAGCGCTCCGCGATGGCGCCGCCGATGCCGCCATGACCGCCGATCACGGCTGCGATCTTTCCTGAAAGCCTGCTCATACGTCCTCACATCACTGGTGATGACGAACAGGTATCATTCCTATATCTAAGTACAAGAACGCACCAGGTAGTGCGTAGATATCGAGGTGTATACCCATGTCCGAAGACGTGCTCGAACTGCCGCTCGATGTCACCGCGACGCGGCCCATCCTCGAACATATCGCCAACAAGTGGACGGTGCTGATTCTGAGCGTCCTTTGCACACAGCCGGCACGGTTCAACGACCTCAAGCGTCGCCTCGACGGGATCACCCACAAGGCTTTGTCCGAGGCATTGAAGCGTCTGGAACGCAACGGCCTGATCACGCGGAAGGTCCTGCCGACGCAGCCGATCGGCGTCGAGTATGCGATCACGGATCTCGGCCGCTCGCTCCGCGAGCCCTTTGCCGCCCTTTACAACTGGGCGCTCGCCCACGGTTCCAAGCTGGAAAATGCACAGCGTGCATATGACACGTCGAGAAAGAACGGTGGGTCGGAAGAGGAGATCCCATAACGGGAAGCAGATTCGGGATGAGCTAACGGCAGATTTCGGCCCGGACAGTGACGTTGCCGAACGCAACGTTCACGGCTGGGGTGGTGTCTTCGTCAGGTGATCGGTCACCACGGCTATGAAGGCCCGCAGCCGCTGAAGGCGCCGGATGTCGCGGTGATAGCCCATCCAGATATCGCGTGAGGGCGGCTCTGCCGGAAGATCGAGCTTGCGAAGACCCGCCATCTGACTCCCCACCACTTGCGGCAGGACGGCAATGCCGATGCCCAGGCGGCACATCCGCCCCTGCACGTTCCGATTGTTCGACCGCAGCACCGGCTTCGCGTGCGGAAAGCTCTCGGTGAGCCAGGCAATATCCGGGAACTGGCCGGTCGACGTGTCGTGGGTGATGAGCCGGAAGCCGGCTCCATCCCCAAAGACTGGCTCGGGTGAGCCCGCCGCGACATAGACTCCATAGGGCAGACGGACCAGTCGTCGCTGGATGACATCGGGGTTGTCGAACGGGACGATCCGGAACGCGATGTCGGCCTCCCGCTGCGCGAGGCTGAAGAGGCGGGTGCCGGTGAGAATTTCCAGATCAACGTGCGGATACGCCTTCGCATAATCGTCGATGATCGGCGGCAGGACGTAGGCGCCGAACCAGTCGGCCGACGATATGCGCAAGGTGCCCTGAAGGGCCTGCTCCTGCCCGGCGAGCCGCCGCTCGATGGCCAGGGCGCCGTCTTCCATCTGCTCCGCCAGAGCGATGACGGCATTGCCTTCTTCCGTCGGAATGAAACCCTCGGCCGTTCGCTGAAACAGCGTGTGGCCGGTGGCCTGTTCGAGAGCCCGAAGGCGGCGTCCGACCGTCGGATGGCTCAGATGAAGCGCGCGGGCCGCCGCGCCCAGCGTGCCGGTGCGCGCGATCGCTAGAAAAATCCGGACGTCGCTCCATTCCATCGGCGCACCCACAAAAATGAACGGAGATCGTACGATACTGTCAGTTATCGAACAAATCCAATCATCTACATTCGCCTCATCTTGTTGGGCATGGCAGCGCGCTGGCCGCTTGTTCGGCTTATGCGGCGCCCGGTCCCAATGCTGAAGGAGGACAGGATGAAAACCTGGCTGATCACAGGATGTTCGTCGGGCCTCGGCCGTCAGCTTGCCGAGGCCGTCGCCGCGCGGGGCGATCGCCTCGTCGCCACCGCCCGTTCGACGGAGAGCCTGAAATCGCTTTGCGACCGCTATCCCGAGACGGTGCGCAGCATTTCGCTGGACGTCACCCGCGCCGGCGACGCCGCAAAGGCCGTGGCGCTAGCCGAAAGCGTATTCGGGGGCCTCGACGTCCTCGTCAACAATGCCGGCTTCGGCTTCATCGGCGCGATCGAAGAGGCGGAGCCCGAGGAATATCGCCCGATGTTCGAGGTGAACGTCTTCGGCCTGATCGAGATGACCCGCGCTGCCCTGCCGGCGCTGCGCGAACGTGCCGGCGCCCGCATCGTCAATCTCTCCTCCGGTGCCGGGATCGCCGGTTCGGCCGGCTTCGGCTTCTACAACGCGACCAAGTTCGCGGTCGAAGGCCTTTCCGAAGCGCTCGCAGAGGAGCTTCGTCCGCTCGGCGTGGACGTGATCATCGTTGAGCCCGGCCCCTTCCGCACCGATTTTCTCGGTCGCTCGATGATCACTGCGGCGCGCGAGATCGCCGCCTATGCCGAGACGGTGCCGGCGAGGCGCCTCTACCGCCAGACCGATAACGGGCGACAGGCGGGCGACCCTGCCAAAGCCGTCGCCGTGATGCTGCAGGCCGTCGATGCCGAACATCCGCCGCTGCACCTCCCGCTCGGGCCGCGCGCCCATGCGATCGCGGAGCAGAAGCTGGCCTCCTTCCACGCCGACATCGCGGGCTGGCGCGACATCTCCATCGCCACCGACTTCGACGCGCCCAACTCGGATCTGGCAGCCGGCACCTCATACGGCGCCCGCATTGACCGGGAGCGGCCAAGTTCAGGTTCAAGAACGGACATACGCTCATGAGCGCGGCAACCTGTGAAACCGCTTCCGATGCGACCGCTATGGTCCGGGACGGTGGCGCCCTGCTCGAGCCCCGGCGCTGGACGATGTTCATGATCCTGCTGGTCGGCGCGTTCCTGCCGCCGCTCGACTTCTTCATCGTCAATGTGGCGCTTCCCTCTATCCGGTGGGAATTGGGCTCCTCCTCCTCCGCCGAGCAACTCGTCATTGCGTCCTATGCCGCGCTCTACGCGGTGACGCTGACAACCGGCGGACGGCTTGGCGATCTGTTCGGCCGCGGCCGTGTGTTCTTTCTCGGCTTGGTCGGCTTTGCCGCCGCCTCGGCGCTGTGCGGCTTCGCCTGGTCGCCCTGGGTACTGATCACGGGGCGCGCGGTGCAGGGCTTGACGGCGGCCGTTATGGCGCCCCAGGCGCTCGCTTCGGTGCAGGCGATTTTCCCGGAGAAGGAGAAGCCGCTCGCTCTCAGCCTCTATGGTGCGATCTTCGGTTTGGCCGCAGTGGTCGGACAGGCGTTGGGCGGCTTCCTGATCTCGCTGGATCTTCTGGGGCTGGGGTGGCGGGCGATCTTCCTGATCAACCTGCCGCTGACGGTGCTCGTCCTGCTGTTCGGCATTCCCCTGCTGAAGGAGACGCGTGCGCGCGACGCCCGACGGCTGGATCTCGGCGGCATGGCGTTATCGATGCTGACGCTCGGCGCGCTTCTCGTCCCGCTGATCGAGGGGCGCGAAGCCGGGTGGCCGCTGTGGTCATGGCTGTCGCTCGCGGCGGCACCGCTGCTGGCCCGGTGGTTCTGGCGTCACGAGACCCGGCTTTCACGAGCGGGCGGTGCCCCCCTGCTCGATCCCGGCGCCCTGCGGGCACAGGGATTGGGTCACGCGCTGCTGATCGCGCTGTTGTTCTATTCGATCGGCAGCTTCTTTCAGCTGTTCTCCGTCTATCTGCAGGATGGCTTGCACGTGACTGCGTTGCATGCGGGCCTCGTCTTCCTGCCGTTCGGAGCCGGCTTCCTGTTCGGGCCGCTCTCGACGTCCTTTCTCCGGCGGCTCTGCGGCGCCTACGTCAATCCGCTCGGCATGGGCCTGGAGGTTGCCGGGTTCCTGGGTCTCGCCGGGCTCATCCTGGCGACACTCACCGGTGCGCATCCCTCGCCGATGCCGCTTGCCGCCCTCCTGTTCATCATCGGGTTTGGGCAAGGGCTCGCATTGCCGACCCTGATGCGGATGGTGACAGGTCGTGTCGCGCCGGCCTTTTCCGGCATGATCGCCGGCATCGCCAGTTCGACGCTCCAAGTCAGCACTGCGCTCAGCGTCGCCGTGATTGGTGGGATCTTCTATGAGGTGCTGGGCGCACGAACCGATCCGGCCGCCATCACACAGGCGCTTGTCGTCGCCGTCCTCTGCATCGCCGTCTGTCTCGCAGGCGGCGCGGGTCTCAGCGTCAGCCTCGTCCGGCGGGCGCCGCCTCCGCGCGACTAGCCAGAGAGACGGGTTTGAGATCCCCCCGCAGCGCATGCCCTGAAGCGCCTCACCAATGATGTGGCTCCATCAGAGCTGAGGACAGGCGCGCCTGCACAGACTGCGACGCCCGCCGAGCAGGATCGTCTACTGCTCCGGCTCAGAAGACAGGACAACCTTCATGTTTGGAATTTCCCCACTCGGCTGGGTGCATACGCTTGGCAGCCTGCCCGCCATTCCGCTCGCCATCTATATGTTCGCGCGACACGGCAGGATCGTGCCGCGATCCGTGCCCGGCGCGCTCTACTTCGTTTCGATGCTGATCGGGGCGACAACGGTGTTTCTGGTTGCCCATGAGCCGATAAGCGACGGCATCGGCGCGGCGACGATCCTGCTGCTGCTCGCCGGCTATGGCATCGGCTCCGTTCCGCAATTCGGCCGCGTCGGCACCTACGTCGAAACGATTTTCCTCACCCTGACGACATTTCTCCTGATGGTGCCGAGCGTCAGCGAAACACTTCGTCGCGTGCCGGATGGCCATCCGCTCGTCACCGATCCGAAGTCACC
>JAEZMP010000366.1 GCA_023442215.1 Pseudomonadota bacterium | reverse complement strand
GGCGCTGAGCGGGCTCTATCGCAGCCGCGGCACCTACTGCACCCAGTGCGAGGCCGAGGGCTTCCGCCGCATCACCTATTTCCTCGACCGGCCGGACGTGCTGTCGATCTACACCACCCGCATCGAGGCGCCGGACGCCGAGGCGCCGATCCTGCTCGCCAACGGCAACCAGATCGTTTCCGGCACCTCGGCGGACGGCACCCGCCACTTCGCGGTCTGGCACGATCCCTATCCGAAGCCGAGCTACCTGTTCGCCATGGTGGCGGGCGATCTGGGGCTCGTGCGCGACGACTTCGTCACCGCCTCCGGCCGCGATGTCGACCTGCGCATCTATGTCGAGCACGGCAACGAGGACCGCGCGACCTACGCGATGGACGCCCTGAAGCGCTCGATGCGATGGGACGAGGAGGCGTTCGGCCGGGAATACGACCTCGACATCTTCATGATCGTCGCCGTGTCGGACTTCAACATGGGGGCGATGGAGAACAAGGGCCTCAACATCTTCAACGACAAGTACGTGCTCGCCGCGCCGGAGACCGCGACCGATCAGGACTATACGGGCATCGAAGGCGTGATCGCCCACGAATATTTCCACAACTGGACGGGCAACCGCATCACCTGCCGCGACTGGTTCCAGCTCTGCCTGAAGGAAGGGCTGACGGTGTTCCGCGACCAGGAGTTTTCCTCCGACCAGCGCTCGCGCCCGGTGAAGCGGATTTCGGACGTGCGCACCTTGCGCGCCCAGCAGTTCACCGAGGACGCCGGCCCGCTGGCGCACCCGGTCCGTCCCGAAATCTATCACGAGATCAACAACTTCTACACGGCGACCGTCTACGAGAAGGGCGCCGAGCTGATCCGCGCCCTGAAGACCCTGATCGGCGCGGACGCCTTCGCCCGGGGCATGGACCTCTATTTCGACCGCCACGATGGCGATGCCGCGACCATCGAGGACTTCCTCGCCTGCTTCGCCGAAGCCTCCGGCACCGATCTCGCCCCCTTCCTGATGTGGTATCGCCAGGCCGGCACGCCGCGCGTGACCGCCCGCGGCTCCTACGACGCAGAGGCCCGCCGCTTCACCCTCGACCTCGCCCAGACCTGTCCGCCGACGCCCGGCCAGCCGATCAAGGTTCCGGTGCCGATCCCGGTGCGCTTCGGGCTCGTCGGGCCCAATGGGGCCGATCTCGACGTCACCGCAATCTCCGGCGCCACGGTGAAGGACGACGTCATCCACCTGACCGAAGCCCGCCAGACCGTGGTGTTCGAGGGCGTCGCGGCGCGTCCGGTGCCGTCGCTGCTGCGTGCATTCTCCGCGCCCGTGGTGCTCGACATCGATCTGCCGCTCGAGGACCGGCTGTTCCTGCTCGGCCATGACAGCGATCCGTTCAACCGCTGGGAGGCCGCCCAGGCCATCGCCACCGGCGCCCTGAAGGCCGCGGCCGCCGCCATCGCCGCAGGCGGCGTGTCCCCCGGCACAGACCGGAGCTTCGTTTCCGCTCTCGGCGCCGTCGCGGCCGACGAGACCCTGGACCACGCCTTCCGCGCCCTCGTCCTGCAGCTTCCGAGCGAGACCGACATCGCCCGCGAGATCGGCGCCGATGTCGACCCGACCGCCATCGCCGTAGCGCGCCGGAACATGCGCCGCGCCATCGCCGAGGCGCTGGCCGAGCCCTTCGCCGGGCTCTACGACCGGCTGTCCTTCGCCGAGCCGTTCCGCCCCGACGCGGCGGGAGCGGGCCGGCGCGCGCTGCGCAACACGCTGCTCGACTATCTCTCGCTGGTGCCCGAGGGCGCCGCACGGATGGAACGGCACTACGACACCGCGGACAACATGACGGACCGCCTCGCGGCCCTGACGGCACTGGTGTTCACCGGCGCCCCCGGGGCGGAGGCGGCGCTCGCCGACTTCTACGACCGCTTCAAGGACCACCCGCTCGCGATCGACAAGTGGTTCGTGGTGCAGGCGACCGCCCCGTCCGACGACACGCTGGACACCGTTCGCCGGCTGACCGGCCATCCGGCGTTCGCCTTCACCAACCCGAACCGGGTGCGCTCGCTGGTCGGGGCGTTCTCGATGGCGAACCCCGCGCAGTTCAACCGCCCGGACGGCGCCGCCTATGCCTTCCTCGCCTCCACCGCCATCGATCTCGATCCGCGCAACCCTCAGCTCGCCGCGCGCCTGCTGGGGGCGTTCCGGTCATGGCGCACGCTGGAGCCGGGCCGGCGCGCACGGGCGGAGGCGGAGCTTCGGCGCATCGCGGCGGTGCGGCCGCTGTCCCCGGACGTGACCGATATCGTCGGCCGCTGTCTCGCCTGAGGCGTGCGCCGGCGCAACCTGAGGATTCGGCGTTAACTCTTTCTAGTTGCTCGCGGCGCAGGGGTGCCGCGAGCCCGTTTGCGCCTGCTCACCATTTTTTAACCATACCCTCTGGACAATGTGATTCACGTCGATTCAAATGGCCATGATTCGGGCAGTTCGAGTGCCGGATCCACCCAAGAATCAACGAATTCCACGGGGATGCTAAGATGGCGCGGGCGGATACCGCCGACGCCTCGGGGCGGCGTCGTGCGCCTTTTTCGGCGCTGAACGCAGCCTGGGCGAGAGTGACGGCAACGCAGACGACCGGCCGCGCCGCACAGGGGCGTGGCACGCCGGTCGCGCTCTCCGGCCATGCAGGCTTGCTGGCAGCGCCGGCCTATGCCCAGCTCGTCGCCAAGGAACCGCTGTTCCGCCGGGCCATCCCGATCCTGACCATTCTCTTCATCCTGGTGATGGCCGGCTACCGCTGCGCCGCACTGGTCGCGTCCTACGAGAGCGCCGACCGCACCGCGCGCGACGAGCTCGCGCTGCTCGCGACCGGCGTGGCCGCCACCATCGATCACGACCGCGCGCTGAGCGCCGTTGCCAAGGCCACCGCCGCGGCCGAACAGCCGGCCAAGACCAAGGGCGGCCAGAAGAACACCAAGGATCGGACCGCCGAGAACCTCGCCGCCGAGGAACAGGCCGCGATGCCGCTCGATGCCGTGCGCGCGACGCCGGCCGAGGCGATCCGCGCCGCGCTCCAGGGCGTGCTGCCGAGCCGTGCGACCCTCGACGGCCGCCAGCTCATGGTGACCGATGCCGACGGAAAGATCGTCGTCACCGACCCGGTGCGGCCGGACCTCGAAGGCAAGACGCTGATCGACGTGCTCGGTGAATCCCAGCCGCTGACGACCTTCGGCGCCAAGGCCGGCGTCCTCGAACTCACCCTGGTCGACGGCACACCCGCCTTCGCCACCGTGCACCAGCTTGCCGACGGCGGCAGCATGGTCGCCGCCGTGCAGCCGACCGATGCGGTGTTCGGCTCCTGGCGCCGCGACCTTTCCGCCAACGTCACGCTGTTCGTCTGCACCAGCGGCGTCATCCTGGTGCTGGTCTATGCCTTCTTCGCGCAATCGACCCGCGCCCGCTCGGCCGACACCATCTACGCCTCGACGCAGGTTCGCATCGACGCCGCGCTGATGCGCGGGCGCTGCGGCCTGTTCGACTGGGACCTCGCCCGCGGGCGGATGTTCTGGTCGGCCTCGATGTACGACATCCTCGGCATGGAGCCGAAGGACGACCTGCTCGGCTTCCGCGAAGTCTCCGCCCTGATCCATCCCGAGGACGGCGACCTGTTCGCCATCGCCGACGGCATGCTGACCAGCGGCGCCGGTACGCTTGACCGCATGCTGCGGATGCGCCACGCCGACGGGCGCTGGATCTGGCTGCGGATGCGCGCCGAACTCGCCGCCGAAACCGACGACACCACGCCGCACCTCATCGGCATCGCCGTCGACGTCACCGAGCAGCGCGCCCTCGCCGAACGGTCCGCGACCGCGGACATGCGCCTGCGCGACGCCATCGAGACCATCTCGGAAGCGTTCGTGCTGTGGGACGCCGACAACCGCCTCGTGATGTGCAACTCGAAATACCAGCAGCTTCACAACCTGCCGGACGAGGCCATCGCCGCCGGAGCGCCCTACCCGACCATCATGCGCTCGGCCAGCCAGCCGATCGTCACCTCCGAGATCCCCGCCGAGGGATACCCGGAAGAGGGCTCGCGCTCCTACGAGGCGCAGCTTTCCGACGGCCGCTGGCTCCAGATCAACGAGCGGCGCACCAAGGACGGCGGCTTCGTTTCGGTCGGCACCGACATCACCGCGCTGAAGCGGCACGAGGAGCGGCTGATGGAAAGCGAGCGGCGGCTGCGCGCCACCGTCGCCGACCTGCGCCAGTCGCGTCAGAAGCTCGAGAGCCAGGCGCGCCAGCTCGTCGAGCTGGCCGAGAAATATGCCGAGGAAAAGACCCGCGCCGAGGAAGCCAACCGCGCGAAGTCGGAATTCCTCGCCAATATCAGCCACGAACTCCGCACGCCGCTGAACGCGATCATCGGCTTCTCGGAGATCATGACCCAGGGCATGTTCGGCTCGCTCGGCTCGGACAAATATGTCGAGTACTGCCAGGACATTCACCACAGCGGCAATTACCTGCTCGGCGTGATCAACGACATCCTCGACATGTCGCGGATCGAGGCCGGCCAGATCGACCTGTCGGTGGAAGCCATCGACCTGGAGGAGGTCGTGTCCGAGGCGGCGCGGATCATGTCGCCGACCGCCTCCGAGAAGGACATCGAGGTCGTCTCGGCCGTCTCGCAGCTGAAGATGAACGTCGACCGCCGCGCGATGAAGCAGATCCTCCTGAACCTGCTGTCCAACGCCGTGAAGTTCACGCCCCAGAGCGGCCGCGTGACCGTGCGGGCGCGCTCCGATCAGGACGGCGTCGCCGTTTCGGTCGAGGACACCGGCATCGGCATTCCGAAGAAGGAAATCCTGCGCCTCGGCCAGCCGTTCGTGCAGGTGGAGAACCAGTTCACCAAGAGCCACAAGGGCTCGGGCCTCGGGCTCGCGATCGCCCGCTCTCTGGTGCAGCTCCACGGCGGACGGATGGACATCCAGTCCGAGGTCGGCGTCGGCACGGTCATCACCGTGCACCTGCCGAAGGATCCCCCGCGCCGTGAGACCGTTCAGGCCTCCGCCGCCTGAGCCGGCCCGGAGGAGCCCCACAGCGGGGCGCCGCAACGGGGGGCGCCGCGCCGGAAACGCGGCGACAACCGCTCCCCCGCCAAAGCCCGCGCGACGCGCCGGTTCTCAGGCCGCGCCGCCGGATGACGCAGTGCCGCCACCGACGATGCGCTCGAAGCAGGCGCGGACCTCCGCCTGCACCTCGACGAGCCGGGCCTCCAGCACGCGGATATCCGGCTCGCCGCTCGCCCGGCAGACGAGCTCCACCACGCCGCGCGGTGCGGTATCCGGCTTGAACGGCCCCTCCACAGCGAGCCTCAGCACCTGCGTCAGGGCCTGATAGAGCCCGATCGCCGGGCAGAGCACCCGCGCGGCCTCCTGGTCGAGAATGCCGGCGTGGGCGAGCCGCCCGAGGGCGACCAGCGTGTTGGGCGAGGCAAGGTCGGGCCGTTCCCGCGCGGGGGCCAGCGTCAGGTACTGGGCGATGAACTCGATATCGACCATTCCGCCGGCGACCTGCTTCAGGTCCCACGGATCGCGGGTGCCCTTGTCGGCCTCGATGCGGCGGCGCATGTCCGCCACGTCGGCGGCGAGCGCGGGCCTCGTGCGGGTCAAGGCGGTGCGGATCACCTGCTCCACCCGCCCGACGAAGGCGAGGTCGCCGGTGATCGGCCGCGCGCGGGTCAGCGCCATCTGCTCCCACGTCCAGGAATCGGTCGCCTGATAGACCTCGAACGCCCTGATGTGGGTCGCGAGCGGCCCGGCCTTGCCCGAGGGCCGCAGGCGGAAGTCCACTTCGTAGAGCGTGCCCTCGCCCGTCGGCGCCGACAGTGCCGAGACCAGCCGCTGGGTGAGGCGGATATAATACTGGCTCGGTGCCAGCGGCTTCAGGCCGTCGGTCGCGGACACGTCCTCCGGGTGGTCGTAGAGCAGGATGAGGTCGAGATCCGACGAAGCCGTCATCTCCCTCCCGCCGAGCTTGCCCATCGCGACGACCGAGACGGAGCCGCCGGGAACGCGGCCGTGGTGCTTGGCGAGCTCGTATTCGGCCGCCTTCACCAGCGAGCGCACGACGACGTCGGCGAGCGCGGCATAGGCCTCGCCGGCCTGGCCCGGGGCGATGGTGCCCGTCAGCACCCGCACGCCGATCAGGAAGGCCTGCTCCTGGCCGAAGATGCGCGCGCGGTCGAGTTCCTCCTCATAGGAGCGCGCCTCGCCGAGGGACCGGTCGAGCCGCGCCGAAAGATCGACCTCGTTCGGCAGCGTGCCGAAGAACGCGGGGTCGAGCAGCGAATCGATCACCCGCGGCCGCCGGGTGATGATGCCGGCAAGCCGCGGCGCCGAACCCATGATGGTGGCGAGCAGGTCGAGCAGGCCGAGATTGGAGCGCAGCAGCGAGAACAGCTGGATGCCCGTCGGCAGTTGCGACAGGAAGCGGTCGAAGGCGAGGAACGCCGCATCGACATTGTCGGTCCGCGCCAGAGCCTCCAAGAGCGCCGGGGTCAGTTCCGTCAGCCGCTCGCGGGCCTTGGCCGAGCGGATCGCCGGATAGCGGCCGAAATGCCAGCCCCGGATCGCCTCGGCCACCTCGACCGGATTGCGGAAGCCGAATTCCTTGAGGGTGGCGATCGTCGCGGGATCGGGCTCCGCCCCGGTGAAGACGAGGCTGCCGTGATCGGCCGCCAGCTGCGGCGCCTGCTCGAACAGGCGGCTGTAATGCCGCTGCACCGCCTGGAAATGGCCGCGCAGCACCTTCGCGAACGGCTCCACCGCCGGGAAGCCGCAGAGCCGTGCGATCCGGGCGAGTTCGTCGGGGTCTTCCGGAAGCTGGTGGGTCTGCTCGTCGCGCACCATCTGGATGCGGTGCTCGACGATGCGCAGGAACACATAGGCACGGTCGAGCTCGTCACGCGCCGAGCGCTCGATCCAGCCGAGTTCGGCGAGCATCGCCAGCATCTCGCGGGTCGAGCGGCCACGCAGCCGGGGCTCGCGCCCGCCGGCGATCAGCTGCTGCGTCTGCACGAAGAACTCGATCTCGCGGATGCCGCCGCGCCCGAGCTTGACGTCGTGGCCGGCGATGGCGATGGCACCGTGGCCCTTCACGGCGTGGATCTGGCGCTTGATGGCGTGGACGTCGGCGACGGCCGCATAATCGAACGACTTGCGCCAGATGAACGGGCGGATTTCCGCCAGGAACGCCTCGCCCGCCTCGATGTCCCCCGCGCACGGCCGCGCCTTGATGAGCGCCGCGCGTTCCCAGTTCTGGCCGAGGCTTTCGTAATAGATCAACGCGCCCTGTACCGAGAGCGCCAGCGGCGTCGCGCCGGGGTCCGGCCGGAGCCGGAGATCGACGCGGAACACGTAGCCCTCCGCGGTGCGCTCCTGCATCATCCGCACCAGCCGCCGCGTCATGCGCACGAACAGCGTCCCGGCCTCGTCCCGGTCGGCGATCCTGATCCGCTCGCGGTCGAACAGGACGATGATGTCGATGTCGCTCGAATAGTTGAGTTCGAACGCGCCGTGCTTGCCCATGGCCAGGATCACGAAGCCGGATCCGGTTCCCGGGTCGGCAGGATCGGCGAGCGTCAGGCGCCCCTTGTCGTGGGCCTCGACCAGCAGAAGGCGCAGGCAGGCGCCGAGGCAGGCATCGGCGAAGCGCGCGAGCGCGCGCGTCACCTGCGACACCGCCCACACGCCGCCGAGATCGCAGAGCGCGACGAGCAGCGCGACTTCCTGCTTGAGAAGCCGCAGATGGCGCATCAGCGCCGCCTCGTCGGACATCGGCTGGTCGACCGCGTCGAGCAGGCGTTCCAGCGCGTGCTCGGGCGCTTCCGCGAGCAGCCTCTCCAGCCTTTCCGGCGCGATGTGGGCGAGGTCGCGCAGGAACGGGGCGTCGGAGAACACTTCGCCGAGGAAGGCCCGCAGCCGCTCGTCGCGTTCGAGCCCGTCCGCGAGCCCGGGCGCTCCCGCGCGGCGCGCCGCCACCGCAAGGTCATTCGCCGCCGCCGCCGAGGCGCCCGGCTCCGAGGGAAGCTCTATGGCGAACCGCGCGGCGAGGGCGCCGTAATCGCCCGCGCGCTCCTTTATGTGCCCCGGCGTCTCTTGTTGTTCTTCCGCCATCACTCTCGCCTTCCGGACGCGGCGGCCTGAAGACCGCCCGGCTCCTGTGTCCGCGAGTTCCGGCGCGGGATCAAGCCCCGCACGGCCGGCCGGGGCGGATGGCCGCTACGCCGAGGGCAGCCGAAGCGTGACGACGAGGCCGGGAGCGGCATCGCCGAGGACGAGCGTGCCCTTGTGCAGCCCCGCGACGGCCTGGACGAGGCTGAGCCCGAGCCCGGAGCCCGGCGCGCTCCGGCTGGCCTCGAGCCGTACGAAACGGCGCACGATGCGGCTCTGGTCGCCTTCGGGCACGCCCGGGCCGTTGTCGGCGACCGAGATCAGCGCCGCCCCGTCCTCGCAGCGGGACGAAACGCGGATGCAGGCCTCGACGCCCGGATCTGCCGGCCGGCCATATTTCATGGCGTTGTCGATCAGGTTGATGACGGCCTGCGCGATGAGTTCGCGACTGCCCATCACCGTGGCGCTTTCCGCCGATTCGACCTCGAGGCGCACGCCGGCGTCTTCCGCCAGCGGCTCGTAGAGTTCGGCGGCATCGCGCACGATCTCGGCGACGTCCACCGGCTCCGGCGCCACACCGGCGGAGCCGGCCTCGACGCGGGCGATGCGCAACAGCGCCTCGAAGGTGCGGATCAGTCCGTCGGATTCCTCGATGGTGCCTTCGAGCGCCTCGCGGTAGAGCGCCTCCGACGGCGGCATCCGCAATGCGTCCTCGACCCGGGCGCGCAGCCGCGTCAGCGGCGTCCGCAGGTCGTGGGCGATGTTGTCGGAAACCTCCTTGAAGCCGCGCATCAGTTGCTCGATGCGTTCCAGCATGGCGTTGAGACTTTCCGCCAGCCGGTCGAACTCGTCGCCGGAGCCGTCCACCGTGAGGCGGCCCGTCAGGTCGCCGTCCATGATGCGGCGGCTCGTTTCCGCCATCGCCTCGATCCGGCGCAGCACCCGGTGCTGCACGAAGAACCACGTCACGAAGCCGAGCAGCAGGAACACGCCCGCCGAAATCCAGCGCGCCTCGTTGACGACCTGGCTCAGATGCTCCCGCTCCGCGAGATCGCGCCCGACCAGAAGCCGGAACCCGCCCGGCAGCACGAAAACGCGCACCAGAGCCGAGGTGTCCAGGCGGGCCTTCTCCGGCGCGTCGTCGCCTTCGAGGCGCACATAGTGCACCGGGCGCGCGACGCCGTCTGCCGAATCGAGCACCGACGACGGCACGTCCGCGACGTTGCCGGCGATGCGGTTGCCGGCGAAATCGGTGAGGAGATAGAGGCTCGCGCCCGGAGACCGCGACCGCGCGTCGATGACGCGCACCAGCCGCACCACGCCACCGGCGCGGTATTGCTCGGAGAGGCCCTGCAGCTCGGCCTCGATGGTATCCTGCATCTGCCGGCTGATGAGCTCGTTGGTGTTGTAGCCGAGATAGCCGATCAGGAAGACCGCGAGCGCGGCGAACACCGCCAGATAGATGACGGCGAGCCTGAACGCCGTGGTGCGGAAGAAACGGCCGCCGCCGCCGAGGCCGTCGCGAAACACGGTCAGCGGATCCCGTCGCGCAGCATGTATCCGGCGCCGCGCACGGTGTGCAGCAACTGGCGCTCGAAGCCCTTGTCGATCTTCGACCGCAGCCGCGAGACGTGAACGTCGATCACGTTGGTTTGCGGATCGAAGTGATAATCCCACACGTTCTCCAGCAGCATGGTGCGGGTCACCACCTGGCCGGCATTCTTCATCAGGTATTCGAGCAGGCGGAA
>JAEZMP010000344.1 GCA_023442215.1 Pseudomonadota bacterium | reverse complement strand
GCCCAGGCCGGTCGGCAGCGGCCATGTCGGCGGCGGTACCAGCGCGCCGAGGGCGGCGGCAACGATCAGCACGCCCACCAGCCAGGCCACGAGCCGGCCGCGCCGGACGCGGCTCGGCCGCCCGCGCACCATCCTGAGCCCCCACAGCACCGGCAGCGCCAGGAAGGCGACGACGCCGAGGCCGAACATCTGGATCAGGAAATCGGCGAGGGAGGCGCCGGCGA
This sequence comes from Pseudomonadota bacterium, assembly GCA_023442215.1. Lineage (GTDB taxonomy): Bacteria > Pseudomonadota > Alphaproteobacteria > Rhizobiales > Segnochrobactraceae > Pseudoxanthobacter. Next base: position 9,653 of record JAEZMP010000344.1, on the reverse strand, counting down.
AGCCGAGCAGGTTGTGGGTCGGCCCATCGATGGCGTGGCTCAGGCTCGGGTCGTCGACCGACCATGTCGCGAGCGCGACCACGGTGGCGACGACGCCCGCCAGGATCGCGAGCCCGCTCAGGCCGACGACGTTGCGCCTCAGGAAGCCGAGCACCGACGGCCGTGCATCGAGACGCTCGTCATAGCGGTCGTCGGGGGTGAAGTGGCGGGCTTTCGACACGGCGGACAACCTCCGTCAGGCGAACGTGGCGGCGAGGCGCGTCAGCGCCTCTTCCGTCACGGCGATGTCGTCGACGAGCGCGAGCCGCAGGAAGCCCGCGGCGGGATTGCGGCCGCCAGGCTCCGGGGCGGCGAGATAGGCGCCGGGCACGGCGCGCACGCCGGCCTCGCGCCACAGCTTCAGGGCCGCGGCCTCGCTGCCGCCGAACCGGGCGACGTCGAGCCACAGGAAGAAGCCGCCGGCGGGCACCACGTCGCCGAACGCCGGCCCGAGCAGCCGCTCGGCGAGCGCGAACTTGGCGTCGTAGAGCCGGCGGTTCTCGATGACGTGCGCCTCGTCGGAGAACGCGGCGGCGCCGACCGCCTGCACCGGGGTCGGCACCTGCGGAGCGGCGATGTTGCGCAGCGAGGTCCAGCGCGACAGGAACACGCTGTCGCCGGCGGCGAACCCGCAGCGCAGGCCCGCGAGGTTCGAGCGCTTGGACAGCGAGTTGAACGTGATCACCCGCTCGCACGAGCCGGTTTCCCGCGCCGCGGCGAGCACGCCCGCCGGCGCACCAGACGCCTCGCGGTAGATTTCCGAATAGCATTCGTCGGCGAACACATAGATGTCGTTGGCGCGCGCCCAGGCGATCAGCGCCAGCCAGTCGGCGTGGGTCGCGACCGTGCCGTCCGGGTTGGCCGGAGAGGCGAAATAGATCGCGATCGTGCGCGCGACCAGCGCGGGATCGAGCGCGTCGAGGTCGGGCAGCGCCGATCCCGGGCGGGCGGCCAGCATCACCGCCTCCGCGCCCGCGGCCTCCGCCCCGGCGGCGTAGGCGAAATAGAACGGGTTCGGCAGCAGCACCGCCGGCCGCTCCGGCCGCTTCGGCGAATAGTCGCGCGCGCCGAGCGCGGCGAAGAACAGGCCTTCGCGGCTGCCGTTGAGCGGCAGGATCGCGGTCTCCGGGTCGATCCAGCCGTCGAGGCCGTAGCGCCGGTCCAGCCAGCCCGAAACGGCGGCGCGGAAGGCGGGCGTGCCCTTGATGGCGGGATAGCGGCCGAAGCCGGCGAGCGTCTCGGCGATGACGGGGCCGACGAAGGCCGGCATCGGATGGCGCGGCTCGCCCACGCCGAGATCGATCGCGGGCCGGCCCGGCTGCACCCCTTCGATCAGCTTCGTGAGCCGCTGGAAGGGGGATTGCAGGGCAGGCTTCGTCGTCGTCGCGGTCATCGTGGATTCCGGGTGGCATCGGTCGGGCGGCGGGCGGCGCGGAGGCGCGCGACCTCGGACGCTCCCGCCCGCAGATCGATCGCCGGCCACTCTATTGCCGGCATGGTTAAGAGCTTCTTCAGAAGCGCACGCTGACCGCGCCGCGCACGGCATTTTCGCGCGCGGTGTTGGAAAGCTGGCCGCTGTAGCCGAGCGCCACCGTCAGGTAGCCCGGCATGTCGTAGCTGAGGCCGGCCCCGACGAGGAGGGCGTCGCGGGCGATCGGCGCGCCGGTCACGGTGTAATCGGCGCCGCCGGAGGCGAAAGCAAGGCGCGCTTCCGGCGACACGTCCTCGAACGCGTGCTGCCACGCGATGTCGGCGCGCAGCGCGAACCCCGCTGCGAACGGGATCGCGAAGCGGGCGCCGAGCGTCGAATAGAGGTTGGAGGTGCTTTGCGACCCGGCCTTGAGCGCCGCGGCCGAGCCCGATTCGAGAAGGCCGTCGGTGGAGGCGTTGACGAAGGCGAGTCCGGCATAGGGCTCGACGCTGCCCGCGCCGATAGTGAAGCGGTAGCCGGCCTCGCCGAACACCTGCGTGGTGCCGCCGTCGTAGCCGGCGTGGTTGGTGCCGTCGAAGCCGGTGAAGCTCACCGTGCGGTCGATGCTGATGCCCTGCCACGTCTGGGCCGCGCCGAAGCGCAGCGCGAGGTCGCCGTAGGCCACCCCGGCATAGCCGGCGAGGCTGTAGCTGGAGAACGAGCCGGAGGACTGGCGCGCGTCGGCGGAGAAGTTGGAGCGTCCGTAGCCGCCGACGATGCCGAGGCGCCAGAGCCCGCCCATCGGCCCGTCGAGCAGCGCCGTGTCGATGCCGATCAGGCCGCCCACGGTGGAACTCGTCAGCGAGGCGGCGTTGCCGTCGCCGTCGTTGCTGCCGGAGCCGCCATAGCCTTCCGCCCACACCGTCGGTGCGAAGCCCGGCGCCAGCGGGCGCGGTCCGATGCCGGGGCCGCCGGGATAGACCGGCGTGGTGGCGTCGACCGGCGTGCCGGTGTCGCCGCCGCGCATCCGCCCGAGCACCGCCTGACGGACATAGAGCGACTGCTGCTGCATCACCGTCTTCACGGAGGCGTAGATCTCGCCCGAGATCGCGTCGAGCGCGGCCGGCGCGGTGCCGAAATCGAGCAGCACCAGCGAGGCGAGCAGCGGGCTCGACAAAGGCAGGCCATCGGCGCCGCGTCCCGCCGCGGTCTGGTTCGCCGTGAGCCCGGCCGCGGAGAAGCTGACGCCGCCGACGTGCCCCACCACCACCGCGACGCTCTTCGCCCCGTAGGCGAGCGACGTGCCGAGGAAGGGATAGGCGCTGCCGGCGCCGAACGGATTGGTGACGCCGGCGAACGTGCCGGTGACGCCGCCGTCGGCGGTCACCACGGTGTAGCTGGCGATTCCCGGCGCGAAGCCGTCGGAGGCGACGAAGCTGACGGTGCCGCCCGAAAGCGTAAGGGCGCCGCTGGCCGCGATCAGGTCGCTCGCCCCGCCGCCGCCGACCTTCACCACATAGGTCGAGCCGGCGCGGAAGGCGACGTCGCCGCCGACGCGGAAGGTTGCGAAGCCAGCGGCGCCGGTCTCGTAGAGCCCGGCATTGTCGAAGGTGCCGTTCAGCGTGCCGGTGCCGCTCGCGGTGCCGGTGTTGGTCAGCGTGCCGTTCACCGTGCCCTTCAGGGCGAGCGTGCCGCTGTTGTCGATCGGCCCGTTGACGACGCCGGCATTGGTGAAGCCGCCGGAATTGACCACGCCCCCGGTGATCTGGCCGCCGTTGGCATAGGTGCCGGAATTGGTGACGACGCCGTTGACCTGGCCCTCGCCGCTCCAGGTGCCCGCGTTCGTCACGTTGCCGTTGATCTGGCCTTCCTGATCGAAGCTCGCGCCCGCTTCGTTGGAGACCGCGCCGTTGACGAGGCCCGCATTGGTCATCGTCGCGCTGTTGGTCACCGTGCCGGCGATCGAGCCGCCGTTGGTGAGCGAGGCGGTGTTGACGACGTTGCCGACGATCCCCTGCGAGCCGGAGAACGTGCCGGAATTGGTCACGTCGCCGTTGATGCTGCCGGTGCCGGTCCAGATGCCGGAATTGGCGACGTTGCTGTTGATCGTGCCGGCATTCGACGCATCGCCGGAATTGGAGACCGCCATCGCGATCTCACCGCTGTTCGACAGCGTGCCGGCACTCGCCACCGTGCCGGTGACGCGGCTGTTGTTGATGAAGGTGCCCTCGTTCACCACCGAGGCGTCGAGCAGGTCGTCGTTGGTGTAGGTCTGGCCGCTCTCGATTGTGACGGTGCCGCGCAGTTCCTGGGCGTGGGCGCCGGGCGCTGCGAGCCCTGCGAGCGCCGCGCCCATGCCGGCGGCGGCGAGCGCGCCCGCCGAAACGCGGCGACAGTGGCGAACGCCGCAAGGCACCGACCGGTCGCCGCTGCCGCGCGATCCCGCATGTCTGCCCCGGCCAGCCGCCACGCCCGTGTTCTCCGCCATCGTTTGGTTAAGGATGGCGTCGAAACCTTTACGAAGGGTTCACCTTCCCGGCGAAAAGAACGGCCCGGCGGAGGGGCCGTTGAGGATTTCGCAACGGGTCGGGAAAGCGGCCGTCAGGCGCCCACGCTGCGTTCCAGCAGCGCCGACAGCGCTTCGGAGAACGCTGCCGGATCGTCCGGCACCTCGCCGTCGAGAATGCGCGCCTGTCCGAACAGCAGCCGGGCGCTGGTCTCGATCTCGGCCGCCGCGCCGCCTGCCGCCGCCTTGGCGGCAAGCGCCTTCACCACCGCGTGGCGCGGATTGAGCTCCAGCACCGGGGCAAGCCCCGGCATCTTCTCGCCGGAACGCGACAGCAGCTTCTCGAGCTGCCGGTCGGGTCCGAATTCCGGCGCGACCAGGCAGACCGGGCTCGTCGCGAGCCGCGCCGAGGTCCGCACGTCGCTCACCTTGTCGCCGAGGCTCTGCTTGACGAGCGCGACGAGCGCCGCCACGTCGCCGGCCTTGGCCTCCTCGCCGCCCTCCTGCGGCGCCGTCAGCGGAATCTGGTCGAGGTCGGCCGAACCCTGCGTCACCGACCGGAACGGCTTGCCCTCGTAGCCGAGCGCGGTCTGCACCCAGAACGCGTCCACCGGGTCGGTCAGGAGCATCACTTCGATGCCGCGGGCGCGGTAGCCTTCGAGGTGCGGGCTTGTCGCCACCGCCGCCTCGCTCTCGCCGAGCACGTAATAGAGCGCCGTCTGGTTTTCCTTCTTGTCGGCCAGGATCTCGGCAAGCGTGCGCCAGCCTTCGCCCCGCGTGGTGCGGAAGCGGGCGATCTTGAAAATGGCGTCGCGCCGGTCCGGCTCCTCGTAGAGCCCTTCCTTGATGACCGCGCCGAAAGCGTCCCAGATCTTCAGGAAGGTCGCGTCGTCGCTCTCGGCCAGCTTCTCGAGTTCGGTCAGGATGCGGCCGGTCAGGCCCTTGCGGATGGCGTCGATCAGCGGGTTCGACTGCAGCATCTCGCGGGAGAGGTTGAGCGGCAGGTCTTCCGAATCGACCACGCCGCGCACGAAGCGCAGCCAGCCCGGCAGCAGCGCGGCATCGTCGGTGATGAACACGCGCCGCACATAGAGCTTCATCCGGCCCTTGCGATCCGGATTGAACAGGTCGAACGGCTTGCGGCTCGGCACGAAGGCGAGCACCGAATAGTCCTGCCGGCCCTCGGCGCGATAGTGCACGGTCAGCGCCGGATCGGTGGTCTCGCCGGCGAGCGTCTTGAAGAACTCGGCATATTCCTCGGGGGTGACCGACGAGCGCGAGCGGGTCCACAGCGCCGTGCCGTCGACGAGCGTGCGGGTTTCCTCGCTGCCGGCGGTGCGGATGGCGATCGGCACCGGGATGTGCGCGGCATGGGTGCGCACCACCTCCTCCACGCGGAAGGCGTCGGCATAGTCGCGGGCGTCGTCGGCGAGCACGACCGTCACCCGGGTGCCGCGCGCCGGGGCATCGTCGCCGGCGGGCTCCACGGTGAAGGTGCCCGCGCCGTCGGAGCGCCAGGTCCAGGCTTCGGCGGCGCCGGCGCGGCGGCTCGTCACCACCACTTCCTTCGCCACCATGAACGCGGCGTAGAAGCCGACGCCGAACTGGCCGATCAGCGCGCTGCCGTCCTCCTTCTTGGACAGGGCCTCGACGAAGGCGCGGGTGCCGGAGCGGGCGATGGTGCCGAGGTTCTCGGTCAGCTCCTCGCGGCTCATGCCGATGCCGTTGTCGATCACGGAGAGCGTGCCGTTCCCGCCGTCCACCTCGATGGTGATGCCGAACGGCTCGCTGCCGACCGCCAGCGTGTCGTCGATCAGCGACAGGTGGCGCAGCTTCTCGCAGGCGTCGGCCGCGTTCGAAAGCAGTTCGCGCAGGAACACGTCGCGGTCGGAATAGACCGAGTGCACCATCAGCTTCAGGATCTGGGCAACGTCGGCCGCAAACGGCCGTGTCTCGGCGCCGCCGGCGCCGGGCGTCTCGTTCCGGTTCAGGATGTCGCTGTCCATCTGTCGCAACCCGTTCTGTCTTCTTCGCACCCGCGACGGCGGCGCCGGCCGCGGCGGCCTCTATATCGGCGGCAGCCGGGAGTTGATCAAGCCCGCGATGCCGCCCAAAACGGCACACGGGCGTCGCTACGGGGCTGTCCGCGGTTGACGGCGGGGCGAGCGCTATGGTTTCTCGGAACCACCCGATCCGTCTTCAGCCTCCAGGACCCATCGCGGCGACCGGTCGCGGCCGGTTCACGACAGCCTCCGGGATCGCCCCGTCCGCTGCGCCAACGCTCAAAGGCACCTGACATGCGGCGCTCGAGTGCGCTTTCCCTGCCGAACATCCTGACCTATGCGCGCATCGCGGCGGTCGGATTCGTCACGCTGTTCTATTTCGTGCCCAGCCTGGAAAGCCGGTGGGTCGCCGTCGGCATCTATATCGCCGCGGCGATCACGGATTTCTTCGACGGCTATCTGGCGCGCGCGTGGCAGCAGCAATCGGCGCTGGGGCGCATGCTCGACCCGATCGCCGACAAGCTGCTGGTCTCGACCTGCCTTTTGCTGATGGCGGCGGACGGCACCATCAGCGGCGTCAGCATCGTCGCGGCGATCGTCATCCTCTGCCGCGAGATCCTGGTGTCCGGCCTGCGCGAATTCCTGGCGGAACTCCGCGTCAGCGTGCCGGTGACGCGCATGGCGAAGTGGAAGACCACGATGCAGCTCGTCGCCGTCGGCGTCCTCCTCGCCGGTCCGGCCGGCGACCGGCTGATGCCCTACACCACCGATATCGGCCTCGTGCTGTTGTGGGTGTCGGCACTCCTCACGATCTATACCGGGTGGGATTATTTCCGGGCCGGTATCGACCATCTGGTCGATTGAGGCGCGGACACAGGAAGCCGGGGAGGGGTTGTCATGGTGAAGGCCGTCTATTTCGCCTGGGTCCGCGAGCGGATCGGCGTGGCGGAAGAAGAGATCGAGCCCCCGGCCGGCATCGCGACGGCGGCCGACCTGATCGGCTGGCTGTCCGGGCGCGGTGAGAACTATGCCGCCGCGTTCGCGCGGCCGGAGGTGGTGCGCATCGCCATCGACCGGCGCCACGCCCCACCGGAAGCCCCGATCGGCGCCGCCCGCGAGATCGCGTTCTTCCCGCCGATGACCGGCGGCTAAAGCGCTTCCCGATCGGCTGGACTCATCCGATCGACAAGGAATCGCTCCCGATTCAAGAGTTTGGGACAGGCTCTACGGCCGAAGACCGCTCACGGACCGATGGGTTCCGGCGGCACAGGCGCTTAACGTTCATGGAAGGAAGGCGAGGGCGATGATCGTCGAGGTCCGCATCGAGCCGCAGCCGTTCGACCCGGCCCGCGAGGCCGACCGGATCGCCTCCGGGCGGGGCGATGTCGGCGCGGTCGTGAGCTTCACCGGCTATTGCCGCGACGAGGGCGGCCGGCTGGCGGCGCTCGAACTCGACCACTATCCCGGCATGGCCGAGGACGAGATCGTGCGCATCGCGCGCGAGGCCGCGACGCGCTGGCCCGTGACCGGGATCGTCGTGGTCCACCGCCACGGCCTGATCCGGCCCGGCGAGGCCATCGTCACCGTCGCCGCGGCCTCCGCCCATCGCAAGGGCGCGTTCGCCGCCGCCGAGTTCATGATGGACTATCTGAAGACCCGCGCGCCGTTCTGGAAGAAGGAACACCTCATCGACGGCACCACCGGCGGCTGGGTCGAGGCGAAGGACGACGACGCCGCGGCAGCCGAGCGCTGGTAGAGCGTCCCAGGCCGGCTGAAGAAGCCCCCGCGTCGTCGCCCGGCCGGTGCCGCGCTGGAGCATAAGCCGTTCAGATCGAACCGATCTGAACGGCAAGGATATGCTCAAGTTTTTGAAGCCGGAGCGATTTCTTGTCGATCTGATGATTCCATCAGATCAGAAAGCGCTCCAGCCGCCGATCTTGTAGCGCGCTGCCGGCTTGCCGTCGAACATCGACTGCATCAGGTTCCCGGTAAGTGCTTCGTAGTCTTTAAGGATCGCGTCGTCGTGGAGCGACGGGCACGTGACGCGCTCGCCGAGATCGAGGCCCGCCAGGGCGGCATCGACGCAGTCCTCGGTCGTCATCACGATTTCTTCGGGCAGTGACTCCAGGGCAGCGCCGCCCGCCACGTCCCAGCCCTCCGAGATGACGGCGCCCGGCAGGACGAGCTGCACGCGCACCGCCGTTCCCTCGACTTCGCTCTGCAGGCTGCGGGTGAACAGATAGACATAGGCCTTGGTCGATCCGTAGACCGGAATTCCGGGGTAGGGAGCGAAGCCCGCGCCGGAGCCGATGTTGACGAGGGTTCCCGCGTTCCGTGCCTTGAACGCCACGAGCGCCGCCTTCGAGAGCACCGTCAGCGCCGTGACGTTGAGGCCGATCATGTCGATGATGACGCTGTCCGGCGTGTCCGTCAGCGGCTTCAGGGCGGAGAAGCCGGCATTGTTCACCAGCATGGAAACCGAGGCGTCGCTCGTAAGGCGTTCGGCGACCGCCGCCGCTCCGGCTGGCCGCGACAGGTCGGCGACCAGCACCTCGGCGTTCACCGCGTGGCGCTGGTGCAGATCGGCGGCGATGTCGCGCAGGCGCTCTTCGCGGCGTGCGACGAGCACGAGATCGTAGCCGCGCGCGGCGAGCCGGTCGGCATAGACCCTGCCGATCCCCGATGAGGCGCCGGTCACGATGGCAACGCCCGGCTTGTCCGAAGGTTGATTTGTCAATTCTGTCTCCAAAGGTGGATCATCTCCACCAATGAAGTATAATCTGCATACCAAGTGTCAATCAGGCACCATGAATAGACCAGGTATATCCTAGGAAACCGCATGGCTTACACAGAAGAACAGGTCGTCGAGACCATCCCGATCGTGCGTCCGGTGCTCGAGCAGATCGCCCACAAATGGTCCATCCTCGTCCTCACGTTCCTGTGCGAGGAACCGAAGCGTTTCAACGCGTTGCGGCGGCGCCTCGGCGACATCACGCAGAAGGCGCTGACGGAGACGCTGCGGCGGCTGGAGAGGAACGGGTTGGTGGAGCGCCACGTGGCTGCGACGTCTCCGATCGCGGTGGTCTATTCCATCACCCCGCTCGGGCGGACGCTTCAGGCGCCGTTCCTGTCCCTCTACGGCTGGGCGCTGGACCACCAGGGCGATCTGAACGAGGCGCAGCGGCGGTTCGATGCCGGCGAACCGTCTTGCCTCGGCGGCATCGATGCCGGCCGTCCGCTCCTGTCCGCGCTTGCACAGGGACGATAGGGTGCAGCGGACCGTCCCGGCCGCCTGTCAGGCGGCGGCAGGGTCCGGACAGGGGAGTGAGGGGCTGCGGCAGCGAGGTGCGGCGATGATCATCGAGACCCCACGTCTTCGGCTGCGGCCGTGGACGGCCGGCGACATCGGCCATCTCGCCGCGCTCAATGCCGAGCCGGAGGTGAACGCCTGGCTCGGCGGACCGGGCCTCTCCCGCCATGACGCCGCGGTGCTGGCGCGCATCACCGGACATCTCGACGAAAACGGCTGGGGAATCTGGCTTGTCGAAACCCGGCAGCAGTTCGAGGGTGGGCAGGCCGAAACCGGCGAAGGCGCGTTCGTCGGCCTTGCCGGCTTGCAGCCGGTGCGACCGACGCTGCCGCCCGCGCCGGCGACCGAGGCGGTTTGGCGCCTGCGCCGCGCGGCCTGGGGGCA
>JAEZMP010000299.1 GCA_023442215.1 Pseudomonadota bacterium | reverse complement strand
CGGGACCGGCCGGGGAGGGCGAGGCGCCCGCGGCCGAGACGGCCGCCGCCGATGTTCTGCCGCCGGGCGCGGCGCCCGGCGCGGAAACGGCCATGGCCGAAGCCGCCGCGACCGAGGCTTTGCCGGTGGAGACGGCCACGGAACCCTCCGGCGAAGCCGCATCGCCCGCGGCCGAATCGCCGCCCGCCGCATCTTTCCCGCCGGAACATGCCGAAGCCGCGGCCTCCGGCCGATCGTCCCCGGATGCGGCGTCCGCCGCGCCGGTTCCGCCGGTGACCGGCTCGATGTTCGAGGCGGTGAGGCCGGCCGCACGCGGCGTGGCCGGCGCCCCCATGGCCCACCCCATGGCCCAGCCCGCACCGGAGCCCGCGGGCGAGGCCGATGCCGTGCTCGACGCCCTGCCGGATGCCGTCGTCGTGGTCGACCGGCGCTGCGCGGTCGTCACCGTCAACCGGGCCGCCGAGCGGCTGTTCGGCCGCACCCGCGCGGCGCTGCGCGGCGAGGCGGTCGGACGCCTCGTCTCCGCCCTCGGCCGCGGCACGCTCGAAGCCGCCATCGCCACCATGATCGACGCCGTGGTGCCGTCGAACGCCATCCACGATCTCGAAGCGGTCGGCCGTTCGGGCGACGGCGAGGACGTGCCCCTGATGATCGGCTTCGGCCGCTTCGGCGAGGGGCTCGGCGCCCGCGTCTGCCTCACCTTGCGCGATGTCGGCGTCTGGAAGCGCACGGAGGCGGCGCTTGCGGCCGCCACCCGCGTGGCGGAGCAGGCGAGCGCGCAGAAATCCGATTTCCTCGCCCGCATCACCCACGAGATCCGCACCCCCCTCAACGCCATCATCGGTTTCGCCGAGGTGATGCTGGAGGAACGGCTCGGTCCGATCGGGACACCGCGCTACCGCGACTATCTGCGCGACATCCGCTCGTCCGGCGGCCATATCCTGAGCCTCGTCAACGACCTCCTGGATCTCGCCAAGATCGAGGCCGGCCGCGCGGAACTCGATCTGGAGCCGGTGGCGCTGAACGCCGTGGTGCGCGAATGCGTCGGGCTGATGCAGCCTGAAGCGGGCAGCGAGCGCGTCATCATCCGCACCAGCCTCGCCGGAACGCTGCCGACGATCCTCGCCGACCGCCGGTCCATCAAGCAGATCGTGCTCAACATCCTGTCCAACGCGGTGAAGTTCAATGTCGAGGGCGGGCAGGTGATCCTGTCGACGAGCTGCGACGAGACCGGCGCGGTGGTGTTCCGCTGCCGCGACACCGGCATCGGCATGTCGCCGGACGAGGTGGCGGTGGCGATGGAGCCGTTCCGCCGCCTCGGCGGTGCACGCCGCGGCGGCACCGGCCTCGGCCTGCCGCTGACGAAGGCGCTGGCGGAGGCGAACGGCGCGGGCTTCGCGCTCCAGTCCGAACCCCGGCGCGGCACCCTGGTCGAGATCCGGTTTTCCACAGCGGACGCCGCCGCCGCCTGATGCGCCGCTTTCGCGAACGGTCGCCGTTCCGAGCCGCTTGCCTTTTGAAGCGTTTGCTCCTAGGTTCCGCGCCGTCGGCCCGGCCCGGCCTCGGAACCCTGTTTCGCGGCAGCCGTGTGATGGGCAGCTGTAGCTCAGTTGGTTAGAGCGTCGGATTGTGGATCCGAAGGTCCCTGGTTCGAGACCAGGCAGCTGTACCACCTTCTCGTCAGGCACACGCCTCCTCGTCACGCCCGGCATTTTTCGTCGGACAGGGGTACTGATCCCCTCAAATCCGCACCTGCCCCGTTGCCCTGCGGCCGGCGGACTGCTGCCCTGCGGCGTGCGGATCGCTTCGGGGCTTGCACCGTGGCGCCGATTGTGTTGGTTGGCGCCGTTCCAAGAGGCGCCTTCGCGCCCTGCGTTCTCCGGATTTTTTGCACGATGGCACGTTCAGCCCTTCTCAACGTCATGGTCCAGGCCGCCACCAAGGCGGGTCGCGGACTGGTGCGGGATTTCGGCGAGGTCGAGAACCTCCAGGTCTCCCGCAAGGGGCCCGGCGATTTCGTCTCCGCCGCCGACAAGAAGGCCGAGCAGATCATCTATCGCGAGCTCGAGAAGGCGCGGCCGGGCTGGGGCTTCCGCATGGAAGAAGCCGGCGAAGTGGCCGGCGACGGCCAGCACGTCTGGCACATCGACCCGCTCGACGGCACCACCAACTTCCTGCACGGCATCCCGATGTTCGCCGTCTCCATCGCGCTGGAGCGGCAGGGCCAGATCGTCGCCGGTGTGGTCTACAATCCGGTGATGGACGAACTCTACGTCGCCGAGCGTGGCGGCGGCGCGTTCATGAACGACCGCCGCATCCGCGTGGCCCAGCGCCGCGACATGGCCGACTGCGTGGTCGGCACCGGCATTCCCCATCTCGGCCGGCCCGACCAGGGCCGTTCGCTCATCGAACTGCGCGAGATGGTCGGGCAGGTTTCCGGCATCCGCCGCTTCGGGTCCGCCGCGCTCGACCTGTGCTGGGTCGCCTCCGGCCGCATGGACGGTTTCTGGGAAGCCCACCTCAATTCATGGGATATCGCGGCCGGCGCGATCATCGTGCGCGAGGCGGGCGGCTTCGTGTCGGACTTCGCCGGCAAGGACGCCATGCTCGAGAGCGGCTCCATCGTCGCCGGCAACGAAGTGGTTCACCAGGCGCTGCTGGAGCACCTCAAGCACGCCCACGCCCGGCTCTGAAGCCGGTCGCACTGCCGTCCGGCTCGTCCGATCCGCGACAGTGCGTCCGGTCGGAAGATCTCAGCCTCTTCGTGTCGCCCGGATCGGTCCCGATCCGGGCGATTTTCGTTCCGGGTGATCGGAGCCGGCCCTACAGCCAGCGCTTCCAGCGGAAGAAGCCGTAGGTGCCGACCGCCGAGACCACCATCAGTCCGATCGAGACCATGTAGCCGTAGTGCCATTCGAGTTCCGGCATGAACTGGAAGTTCATGCCGTAGATCGAGGCGATCAGCGTCGGCGGCATGAACACGACCGCGAGAACCGAGAAGATCTTGATGATCGCGCTCTGGTCGAGATTGACGAGGCCGAGCACCGCATCCAGCAGGAAGTTGATCTTGGTATCGAGCGACGCGGCGTGGTCGGAAAGCGAGCGCACGTCCCGCGTCATCGACTTGATGGTGCCGCGATGGCGGACAAGCTGGCCGTTGCCCTGGTGCAGCCCGAGGAAGGCCAGCGTGCGCGACAGCGACATCAGGCTTTCCTGTGCGCGGTTGGTCAGCATGCCCTGGCGGCCGATGGCGCGGATCACGTCGTGGAAGTCCGGTCCGCCGCGCCGGTCGGAGATGCCCGCCTCGAACACCGAGCGCGAGATCAGATCGATTTCGGCGGCGATCGACTCCAGGATGTCGGCGGTGCGCTCGACCACGGCGTCGAGCAGGTCGACGAGCGCCAGCGCGGCCGAGACGGGTTCGCTCTGCGGCTTCTGCAGCCGATGGGCCGCGAGCGGGAACGCCTTCGGCTCGTCGTAGCGCACTGTCACCAGCCGGTTGCCGATCAAGATGAAGGTTACCGGCGTCGTCCCGGGCCTGCCCTCGGCAATGCCGCACAGCAGCGTCGTCGTCATGTAGACGCCGCCGTCCTCGACATAGAGGCGGCTGGAAGTCTCGATCTCCTTCATCTCCTCCTGGGTGGGGACGCCGATGCCGAGAAGGCTTTCGGTCAGCTTGTCCTCCCAGTGGGTGGGGGCGAACAGGTCGAGCCACACCGCGCTTTCCGGCAGCGGCTCGTTCTCTTCCCAGCGGCGCCGCTTCAGAAGTCCGTCTTCTTGCAGATAGCAGGTGATCATGTCCGTTTCTCCGCAAGGGACGCGGGCGCAAGCGCAGCGCGCGGCCGCGCAATGCCGGTTCCGCGCCGGTACGCGCGCGGAGGATGCACTGCGAAGCCGCGGCGTCCGGCCATCGATCCGGCGTGTGCAGCATGTCAAGGTGGAGACTTGAGTCGCACTCTGCGTCACTCTTGTGACGATCCGCAAGGCCGGCCCGGCGCGGCGATTTCGTTTGGTCGCAGGCCGCTGTCGGGCTATTCAAAACGAGCCTCCAACGGATTTCGGACCGCCCATGGCCCGCGACATCGATCCCTACCGGCTTTCCAGCCCGCAGATCTTCCTGTGGCGCATGGTGATCTTCCTGGTGCTCGCCGCCTGTATAGGCGTCGTCCTGTACCGCTCGATCGCCACGGCTTTCATGGCCAATCCCGGCCTCAACGGGCTGATCTTCGGCGTTCTCGGCATCGGCATCGTGCTGGCTTTCCGCCAGGTAATCCGGCTGTTTCCGGAGGTCACCTGGGTCAACGGCTTCCGCGCCGGCTATGCCGGGCTCGAGGTGCGGCGCCCGCCCGTGCTGCTCGCGCCGATGGCCTCGCTGATCGGCGACAAGCTCGGCGACAAGCCGCTTTCCACCCCGGCGCTGCGCACCATCCTCGATTCGATCGGCACCCGCCTCGACGAGGCGCGCGACATCTCGCGCTACCTCACGGGCCTGCTGGTGTTCCTCGGCCTGCTCGGCACCTTCTGGGGTCTGTTGCAGACCGTGAGCTCCGTCGGGGCCACCATCGGCTCGCTCAACGTCTCGTCGGGTGACTCGACGGTGATCTTCGAGGACCTGAAGGCGGGCCTCGCGGCCCCGCTCTCCGGCATGGGCATCGCGTTCTCGTCCTCGCTGTTCGGCCTCACCGGCTCGCTGATCCTCGGCTTCCTCGATCTGCAGGCGAGCCAGGCACAGAACCGTTTCTACACCGACCTCGAGGACTGGCTGTCGAGCGTGACCGACATCCTGCCCGCCGGCGGGCAGATGCTGCCGCCCTCTGACGTCAGCGAGGCGCTGGATCGCCTCGCGGCCGCGGTGCAGGACCAGGGTTCGGGCCGCGGCGCGACGGCGGCGATGGCGAACCTCGCCGAGGGCATCCAGGGGCTGGTTCAGCACCTGCGCGCCGAGCGGCAGATGCAGCGCGAATGGACCGAGGCCCAGGCCCGGCAGCAGGCGCGCATCGAGCGCTTCCTGGAGACTCTGGCCGGCGCGGTCGAGCAGGACCGGCGCTGATCCGCCCCACCGGCACGCCATAAGACACAACGGAGACCGCCATGCCGAGGGGACGCCGCCGCGTAGCGCAGCTCGACCAGTGGCCGGGCTACGTCGATGCCCTGTCGACGCTGCTGATGGTCTTCGTCTTCCTGTTGTCGGTGTTCATGCTGGCGCAGTTCCTTTTGAGCCGCGAGGTGTCGTCCAAGGACACCGCGCTGTCGCGCCTCAATGCGCAGATCGCCGAACTGACGCAGCTTCTGTCGATGGAGCGGGCCGCCAAGGGTGATGCGCAGGACGCGCTCGCCCAGCTGCAATCGAGCCTCGATGCCGCCCTTGCCGACCGTGACCGCCTGCAGGGCCTGCTGAACAGCGCGCAGGGTTCGTCCGCGGGGGCAGGGGGGCAGATTACCGAACTTCAGGGCCAGCTCGCAAAGGAGCAGCAGGTCAGTCGCGACGCGCTGGCGCAGGTCGAGCTCCTCAACCAGCAGATTTCGGCGCTCCGCCGCCAGATCGCGGCGCTGGAGACCGCCCTCGGCGCCTCCGAGCAGAAGGACAAGGAATCCCAGGCGCAGATCGCCGATCTCGGCCGCCGGCTGAATGTGGCGCTGGCCCAGAAGGTGCAGGAGCTGTCGCGCTACCGCTCGGACTTCTTCGGCCGCCTGCGCGAGATTCTCGCCGACCGCCCCGACATCCGCGTCGTCGGCGACCGCTTCGTGTTCCAGTCGGAGGTGCTGTTCGCCTCCGGCTCCGACCAGATCAACGGCGAGGGCCAGGTCGAGCTCGACAAGCTCGCGTCCGCCATCCTGCAGCTCGAGAAGGAAATCCCGCCGGAGATCGGCTGGGTGCTACAGGTCAACGGCCACACCGATTCGCGGCCGCTGTCGGGATCGGGCCGGTTCCGGTCGAACTGGGAGCTTTCCTCGGCCCGCGCCATCGCGGTGGTGCAGTTCCTGATCTCCAAGGGCGTCGATCCCGAGCACCTCGCGGCCGCGGCGTTCGGCGAGTTCCAGCCGCTCGACACCGCCGATACCGACGAGGCCCGGGCCCGCAACCGCCGCATCGAGCTGAAGCTGACCGAACGCTGAGAGATCGGACGGCGAGAGGCTCCGGGGGCAAACAGTCCCCGGGTTCAAAGCCACCTGGGGGGAGAACCGGACACCAGCCGATCGGGAAATCCCGGATCGCGCCCGCGGCACCTATTTCGCAGCGGCGCCGGCTTCCAGGGCTTCCGCGCCCGCTTGGAACTGCAGCCGGGCGAGGCGGGCATAGAGCCCGCCGCGTGCCACCAGGCTCGCATGGTCGCCGGCCTCGACGATGCGGCCGTTCTCCATCACCAGAATGCGGTCTGCCGCCAGCACGGTGGCGAGGCGGTGGGCGATGACCAACGTCGCCCGGCCGCGCCGCAGGGTTTCGAGCGCGACCTGCACCGCGGCCTCGCTCTCGGCGTCGAGCGCCGAGGTCGCCTCGTCGAGCAGCAGGATCGGCGCGTCTTTCAGGATGGCGCGGGCGATTGCGATCCGCTGGCGCTGGCCGCCGGAAAGCGTCACGCCACGCTCGCCGACTTCGGTGTCGAAGCCGTTCGGAAGCTGAGCCGCGATCACGTCCACGCGGGCGGCCTTCGCTGCGGCGAGGATGTCGGCCTCGCTCGCGTCCGGCCGGCCGAAGCGGATATTGTCGAGGATCGAGGCGGCGAAGATCGTGGTGTCCTGCGGCACGATGGCGATGCGGCGGCGCACGTCAGCGAGGCGTGCGTCGCGGACATCCACGCCGTCGATCAGGATGCTGCCCCCGGTCGGATCGTAGGCGCGCAGCGCCAGCGCGAAAAGGGTCGACTTGCCGGCGCCGGACGGGCCGACGATCGCCACCGTCTCGCCCGCCTTCACCGCGAGGTCGATGTTGGCCACCACCGGCGGATGGCCGTTGCCGCCATAGGCGAACGACACGTCGCGGAAGGCGAGCGTGCCGGCCGGCGGCTCCGGCAGTGCGACGGGGCGGGCCGGATCGGCAATGGCCGGCTGTTCCGCAAGGAGTTCGCCCAGCCGCTCGGCGGCACCCGCTGCCTGCGAGACCTCGCCCCAGACCTGCGACAGCTCGCCGAGGCTGCCGGCGGCGAAGGCGGCATAGAGCACGAACTGGCCGAGCGCGCCGGGCGAGAGGTTGCCGGCGAGCACGTCCTGCGCGCCGATCCACAGCACCACCACGATTGACGTGAACACCAGGAAGATGGCGATGCCCGTGAGCAGCGTCCGGGCGACGATGGCGCTTCGCGCGGCGCCGAAGGCCTCGTCGACCCCGCCGCGATAGCGGGCGGAGGCCGCGCCTTCGAACGTGAACGCCTGCAGGCTGCGCACCGCGCCGATGGCCTCCGTGGCATAGGCGGAGGACGCGGCGAGCACGTCCTGCGCGCGGCGCGAGCGGCGGCGCACCGAGCGGCCGAAGCCGACGAGCGGCAGCACGATCACCGGGATCGCCGCGAGCACCAGCGCCGACAGCCCGGGGCTCGTCACCACCATCATGGTCGCCGCGCCGATGAACAGCAGAAGGTTGCGCAGCGCGACGGAGGCGGAGGAGCCGACGGCGGCCTTGACCTGCGTGGCGTCGGCGGTGAGCCGCGACACGATCTCGCCCGACAGGGTGCGGTCGAAATAGCCGGCCGAGAGCCGGACGACATGGGCGAACACCGCGGAGCGGATGTCCGCCACCACCCGCTCGCCGAGCCAGGTGACGAAGTAGTAGCGGGCCGCGCTCGCGAGCGCGAGCACGCCGACGACCACGATCAGCATGACGAAATAGCGGTCGATGAAGGCCCGGTCGGCGGCGTTGAAGCCGTGGTCGATGACCCGCCGGAGCGCGATCGGCAGCGCCAGCGTGGCGCCGGCGGCCAGCACCAGCGCGGCAATCGCCCCGGCGAGATGGCCGCGATAGGCGAGCGCGAACGGCACCAGCACCCGCAACGGCTTCAATCCACGGCGGCGCCTCGCCTCGCCAGCCGCCGTCTCCGCCGCTTCGTCCGTCGCCGTCCCGCGTGCCGCCACGTCAGGTCTCCCGCATCGTTTCGCCCTGTTGCGAACAACATGCAACGCGGCGTCCGTCAGACCACGTCGCATCCGGCCGGGCAAGTGAAATGGTGGCGTGGTCTGGCGGAGAACCGCGGCGGCAGCGGGGCGGCGGCGCGAACCGGCGCGTCATTCGGAAGGCTGCGAACATTCGGCGCACCGCGCGGCGACGATTCCGGTCATCCCCCCGGAGGGCGCGGGCCGGCGGACGCGGAGAGAAATGCGGAAAGCGCGCGTGTTTCGATGCATGGGGCCGCGGCGCGCTCTTGCCGCCTGCGGGCGTGTCCGCTATATCGTCGCCCTTGAACACGATCGGCCGCAGCCTTCCCGGCGTTTCCGAGACGGAAACCCGAGCGGGTGCGGCCGTGCCGTTGCCGGCGCGGCTTCTGCCCGCCTTCATTTCGGGCGAACGTGGGTGGCGTAAGGCCGCCGCCGCTCGCCGCCAGCGTTCGGAAAGCGACGACCATGAAGAAAGACATTCATCCCGACTATCACAGCATCAAGGTGGTGCTGACCGACGGGTCCGAATATTTCACCCACTCCACGTATGGATCCGAGGGCGACGTGCTGACCCTCGACATCGATCCGCGCACCCATCCGGCCTGGACCGGCGGCCAGCAGCAGCTGCTCGACCGCGGTGGCCGCGTGTCGCGCTTCAAGAACAAGTTCGGCAGCTTCCTCGGCTGAGGCAGCCGCCCACGCCCGGAGCGGCACCGTCGCGACCGTTCCGGTGCGATGGCGACGCTTCGAAGTGGGCCGCGCCGTTCGATCGTTTCAAGCCGCGTCCGGGGTCTCCCGGGCGCGGCTTTCGTTTGTTCGCGGCGTGGAGTGAGACAGGCTTGGCTTGGGCGGTAGGCTTCGCCGCCATGGCTCGGCAGCCACGCTCACGAAGGGCAAGTGCCACCGGATAAGGGCTCGTGGGGCGCGGGGCCGGTCCGGTCAGGCCGGGTTGCCGCCGCCGGTATCGCCACCGCCGCGCGGGCCCGGCACCGGCGTGAACGCCGCTGCAAGGCGGGCGTGGGAGCGCGCGACAGGGTTGTCGTGCACCACCTGAAGCACGGGCCGCGCGGGGCGGCGCGCCGGCCGCTCGGCGGTCAGCGCCGCCTCAATGGCGCCGGCCCGGCGTTCGAGCCCGTGCAGCCGCGGGTCGTCGTTCGCGGCATTCCAGCCGGCCTCCTGGCAGGCCGGCATCGTGCGGGCGCGGGTGGCGATCCGCGCGCGCTCCGCCTCCGCCGTCTCCGGCGGGAGGTCGCCGCTGCGTTCCATGTCGTCGATCAGCGCCAGCCCGGCAATCCTGTCGAGCCGGGAATCGAGCCGCGCCCGGCCGGGGCCGGGTGGCAAGGCCGTGGCGGCCATGCGCAGCGCGATGATCTCGTCGAACAGGAACGCGGACACGGTTGGTTTTGCGGGCCGGACGGAGGAACCGAGGAGCCGTCCTACTAGCCGCTTGCGGCGGAAAAGGGGAGTCGCCGTCAGGGGCGGACATCGCGCCCAAAAAGAAGCCGCGACATGCGCGGCTCTACCAGGTGGCCTCAAACAAGGGAGGGAACCGGGCAGAATCCGCGTTGCGGGTCAGGGCAGTCGAACCAGGGCGCCCGCAGCGCCAGCTTCCGCCATCCCCATTCGTCCCCGAAAGCGGTTAACGACCGGTTGATGAAACGGTGCAATTGCGAGGATTTTTCGCGCTCAGCGCCGGAAAAGCGCGTCCGCGGCATTCTGGGTGGCGCGCTTGGCCTCGATCGCCGTCCGGACGCGGGCGATCTCCGCCTCCAGATCGCCGACGAGCGCCTCGAGGTCCGCGACCGACAGCCGTGCGAGTTCGCTGCCGAGCGTGTGCGCCTGCGCCTTGCGGGTGGCCGGGGTTGCGAACGGATCGTCCTCGATCATGGCGTCTTCCTCCTGCAGGGCGCCGGTCGGTGCGGTGGGGCGCCTGCCTCGCCGGCCCGGCCTGTCCGGGCGTTCATACCAAAGAGAACGCTGTCAGGCATCCGCTTCGCCTCGACCTTGCCGCGCGGGGGTGGCATCAGGAGCGTGGAGAGCCGCGCTACGCCGGCGAGACCGCTCGGGGCGTGCCGCAGTGGCCAAGGCCCGACGGCCGCCGCCTGCGGCGTCGCCTCGCAAGCCAACGGAGATGTCTCATGAGCGCCAGCCTGCCGGAAACCATGACCGCGATCGCCTGCCCCGTGCCCGGCGGACCCGAGGCCCTGGTGGCCGAGACGCGGCCGGTGCCGAAGCCGGGCCCGGGCGAGATCCTGGTGCGGGTGGAGGCGGCGGGCGTGAACCGCCCCGACGTGCTCCAGCGCATGGGGCACTATCCGCCGCCGGCGGGCGCGCCGGATATCCCGGGGCTTGAAATCGCCGGCCGCGTCGCCGCGGTCGGACCGGGCGTGACGGCTTTCGCGCCCGGCATGGCGGTGACGTCCCTCGTCGCGGGCGGCGGCTACGCGGAATATTGCCTCGCCTCGGCCGCTATCGCCCTGCCGGTCCCGGATGGCCTGACCATGATCGAGGCCGCTGCGATCCCGGAGACCTTCTTCACCGTGTGGTCCAACGTGTTCGACCGCGCCCGGCTTTCCGCCGGCGAGACGCTGCTCGTCCACGGCGGCACGTCCGGCATCGGCACGACCGCGATCATGCTCGGCAAGGCGTTCGGCGCGCGGGTGATCGCGACCGCCGGCTCTGCGGAGAAGTGCGACGCGATGCTGGCGCTGGGGGCGGACCGGGCGGTCAACTACCGCGATGAGGACTTCGTTGCCGTCACCAAGGCCGAAACCGGCGGGCGCGGCGCCGACGTCATCCTCGACATGATCGCGGGGGACTATGTCGAGCGCAACTGGCGAGCCGCGGCGATCGAGGGCCGCATCGTGCAGATCGCCACCCTGGGCGGCAAGGCGAAGAACCTCGATTTCACGCCGCTGATGGTGAAGCGCCTCGTCCACACTGGCTCCACGTTGCGCGCGCGCGAGGTGCCCTTCAAGGCAGCGATCGCGCAGGCGCTGCACGAGCGGGTCTGGCCGCTGGTGGCGGCCGGCCGTGTCAGGCCGGTGATCGATTCCACCTTCCCGCTGGCCGAGGCCTCCGCCGCTCATGCCCGGATGGAATCGTCGTCCCACGTCGGCAAGATCGTGCTGACCGTCTGACGATCGCGCCCAGCCGCATCGCCCGGAAGCGGCGGATCGTCTGCCCGCCGCCACCGGTGCGCCATTAAGGCGGCGTTGACCACACCGGCCGAAACGTGGTGAACGGACCTTGATCCCGATCGGTACAAAGGCATCTTTCAATCAGCCATGGTGCGCGCAGCCCGTGCTTTCCCGGCTCGGGACAGCGGACGCGCGTGCCTGACCGGCCCCGCATGTCCGCGCACAAGGGTTCGCGCCGCGTCGCGCGCGGAGGGGCCGGCATCAGAGATGCCGGCTGGTGCCGCCGGCCCCATGTCTGCGTATCGGAATTGGTGCGCGTATCGGAGTTGCCGGATGAAGATTCGCTCGAAGTTCGCTGCCTCCGCCTTGTTGTCGTTGGCCGGCGCTGTGGTCTCGGCGACGGCGGCAAGCGCGCAATATTACGATCCGTCCGCGTCGATGGATTCCTACGGCACGTCTGCGCCAGCTCCGGCGCCGCTGCCCGCAGCCGACGCCTACGCGGCGCCTTCGGCCGGCTATAAGTGGGGCGGCGCCTATGTCGGCGGCGTGCTCGGCGCCGGCTGGGGCACCGCGAACGTCGATTATGGCCTGTTCTCGACGACCACTTCGCCCTCCGGCGCGACCGGCGGCATCGTCGGCGGCTTCAATTTCAATCTCGCCTCGAATTTCGTGCTGGGTGCCGAAACGGACCTGACCTGGAACGGCCTGACGGACCGGCAGAATGCCGGCTTCACGGAAGTGACGACCCGCAGCAACTGGCAGCTCACCGCTCGCGGTCGCGCGGGCGTGGCGCTCGACCGCATCCTGCTCTACGGCACCGCGGGCGTGGCCTTCAACGATATCGAGGTGTCGGCGGCCGGTGCCTCCAACAGCGAGGTTCGCACCGGCTGGGTGGCGGGCGGCGGCGCGGAAGGCGCCATCACCCAGCACATCACGGCGCGCGCCGAGTTGCTCTATTCGAGCTTCGGCCGCGACGAATACGCCGTCGGGCCGACGCCGGCCTCGACGGATTTCAGCATGACCGTGCTGCGCGGCGGCATCGGCTACCGGTTCTAAGATTGTCGGTTAGCGGTCTCAGGTAGCATCATGTCAATCAGAAAGTTCTTTACTATACTGCCCCCGGCCCCAGCTGCGTCTTCGAAAGAAGAGCTAATTATGCTCGCAAATAGGGAGATAGAGAAATCAAAATACTCAGCAAATGCATTTAATATTATAATAAATGTCGTTATTTTTGCTATTATTTTGAACTATACGGCAAGTAAGGCATTGATTTATTCTGTAATAGAGAATAATTTATATTTATCCATAATTTATTATTTTTTATATGCGGTTTTATTTCTGATTCTAATTTCAATAGTTCTTGTAAATTTATCAAAGGTAACCAATTTTTTTACTTATCACGCTATGGCGCTGCTTCCAATTACATCTAGTTCTAAGACGAGGAACTTTATATTTAAATTTTTGCGTATATTTTCTTCATTTTTTATAATGGTTGGGATTTTTGGATTTATTTTTATTGGTGCCTTAAAGGATCTTCCAGAAATATCTTCTTGCGCATTGAATTAAATCGCGATGAAAGATAGAACCTCGATCTAGGATTTTTGCTAAAATAACAAAAATTCTATCTAATAAACATACGGCGCCCAGGATTATGGTGCATCCTGGGTGCCAATATCTTGGTTTCAAGTAAGACCCTAACGCCCTTCGGGATCGGTCGCGGCGAATGCCGGCACCGCGGCGGCGAACTCGTCGAGCCAGGCTACGAGTGCCGGATGGTCCTTGCGCCAGCGGCCATCGAACCGAAGGTCGAGATAGCCGAGCGCGCAGGCGAGCGCGATGGAGCCGGCATCGGTGAAGGCGTGGTCCGGCGCGCGAGGCGGAGCGAGCTCGAGGGTGTCGAGCGCGCGGGCGACCTTGCCGGCCTGCCACGCCACCCAGTCGGAATGGCGGCGGGCTTCCGGCCGGTAGCGCACCTCGTAGATCTGCAGCAGCGCCGCATCCATCATGCCGTCGGCCAGCGCCTGCAGCCGCAGCACGCGAAAGCGGCTGGCCGCATCGCGGGGCAACAGCACGCCGCCGCCGGCGAGATGATCGACATAGTCGACGATGACGGCGGAATCGAACAGCGTGGAGCCGTCGTCGAGCACCAGCACCGGGATCTTCCCGAGCGGGTTTTCGTCGAAGAACGAGGGCGCCGGCGCCCGCGTATCCACCGATTCGACCGTGAGCGTGTCATCCAGCCCGGCGACCGCGAACGCGATGCGCACCTTGCGGCTGAAGGGCGAGGGAGGAGAGGAGCGCAGGATCGGCATGGGGTTCAGTCTCCCTCGAACGAGATCAGCGTGCGGACGGCGACGCCCTTGGCACGCAGGCGGTCGGCGCCGCCGAGATCCGGCAGGTCGATGATGAAGGCGGCGGCGACGACTTCACCGCCGGAGCGGCGGACGAGATCGATGGCGGCCTCGGCTGTGCCGCCGGTGGCGATGAGATCGTCCACCACCAGTACCCGGTCGCCGGGGCGGATCGCATCGGCGTGGACCTCGATGGTATCGACGCCGTATTCGAGCGCGTAGTCCTGGCCGATGGTCTTGGCCGGCAGGCGCCCCTTCTTGCGGATCGGCACGAAGCCGCGGCCAAGTTCATGCGCCACGGCGCCTCCGAGGATGAAGCCGCGCGCCTCGATGCCCGCGACGAGGCTCACCCGCGCGTCGAGAAACGGCCATACCAGCCCGTCCACGGCGGCCCTGAGGCCGGCCGGATTGGCGATCAGCGTGGTGATGTCGCGGAACATCACGCCCGGCTTCGGGTAGTCCGGGATCGTGCGGACGAGCGCCGCGAGATCGAGATCGGCAACATCGAGATCGACGCGAAGCGTCATCGACTGGCATCCTCCCGGCGGATCGTCACCCATGCGTCCGTTCATCGGTCCGCCGCGGGTGTGTTCCGCATCGATTCATGATTGGCGGGCCGTCTTGCCTTGTCCGGGTGGGGCCCGTCCATCGTGCCAGAGCGACCTCGGCGCGCACCTTGCCCGGTCTCGTCGCCCTGAGCTACCGCCCCTGCCGCGACACAGGGTTGCATAACCGGCAAATCGATTGGCTAGCTTATGAATACGCCCGCACCGCCCCGGCAGGCAACGGCGAACTCTGATCGGTTTTTGCCGCCGCCGTCCTCTCCGCTGCCCTGGGTGCCGCTAGCGGGACAGCACGCGGCCGGCGACCGCGCCGAGCTTCGCGACGAGTTCGGGGTCGCGATAATCAGGCGCCGTCATGATGGCGAAGTCGAGCGAGCGGTCCGAACC
>JAEZMP010000208.1 GCA_023442215.1 Pseudomonadota bacterium | reverse complement strand
CGTTCGGCGCGGCCGGCGGCTGGTATGGCCGCGAACTGGCCGGCCCCGCGCCGGCCGACCGCGCGATGGTCGCCGAGGCGGAGGTGGCCCACGCGCTCTACACGCCCGAGGTGATGCACCCGGTCGAGGTCTCCGCCGATCAGGGCGACCATCTCGCCCGCTGGCTTTCCAAGCGGCTCGCCCGCCCGCTGGCGCTGCCGGATCTCTCCAGGGCCGGCTTCTCGCTGGTCGGCGGCCGGCTGCTTCCGGCCGGCGACGGCCCGGCGGCGCAACTGATGTACGAAAACCGCGAAGGCCGGCGTATCACGCTCTATGTCGTGCCGGGCGGCGGCAGCGAGACGGCGATGCGGGTTTCCGAGCGCGACGGCCTGACCGCGGTGTCGTGGCGCGGGGAGCGGCTCGGTTGTGTCCTCGTCGGCGACCTGCCGCGGCCGGAACTGATGACGCTCGCCAAGGAGAGCTACGAGAGCCTGGACGGCCCGGAGGCGTGACGCGCGACAGGACCGCGGTTCAGGACGCCGCGGCCTTGTTCCACTTGCTCCAGCGCTTGACGAGCCGGTCGCGCTTCAGCCGCGACAGCCGCTCGATCCAGAATACCCCGTCGAGCTGGTCGATCTCGTGCTGCAGGCAGACGGCAAGGAAACCCTCCGCCGTCTCCTCGTGCGGCGTGCCGTCGAGATCCTGCCAGGCGACGCGGACCCGGACCGGGCGCTCCACCTCGTCGGTGATGCCGGGCATCGAGACGCTGCCTTCGGTGTGACGCCCCGTTTCGGCGGAGGCTTCCAGGATGCGGGGATTGACATAGAACAGCGGCCCGGCGGCGCGATCGAGCTCGATCGCCGTCAGCCGCAGGCCGACGCCGACATGGGGCGCGGTGATGCCGACGCCCGGCGCCGCCCGCATGGTATCGACCAGATCCGAGGCCAGCGCCCCGAGATTGTCGTCGAACGCGGTGACCGCCTCCGCCGGCCGCCGCAGGCCCGGATCGGGATATTTCAGGATCGGCCTGATCGCCATGCGTTTCCCCTTGCCCGCGCGGACGGTGGCCCTCCGGCGGCCCTGCCGCGTCCCGACCGCTCATCGGCCCGCAGGACACGACAAAAGCGGCTATTCGGTGGAATCGCGCGGTTGCACAAATCCACCGTGAAACCGATACTGGTTCCAAACAATGCCGGACGCGACTCGGGGCTGCCCAGCGCCCTCCGCCGATACCGGCCGCAAAGAGGAACACCCCCATCGTGTCAGCGACACCGCGGCACCGTTTCGTCATCGTCGACGATCATCCCCTGGTCCGCGGAGCCCTCAGGCAGGTGCTGGAGGGCGTCGGGGACGATGTCGCCGTCGAGGAGGCGGGCTCGCTCGATGAGGTGATCGCGCTGCTCGACCGCCTCCCGGATGTCGACCTGCTGCTGCTCGACCTGTCGATGCCGGGCGTCCAGGGCTTTTCCGGGCTGCTCTACCTGCGCGCGCAATATCCGGCGGTTCCGGTGGTCGTCGTGTCCGCGACCGAGGAGCCGGCGACGATCCGCAAGGCCATCGAGTTCGGCGCGGCCGGCTTCATCCCGAAATCGGTCGGCACCGACACCATCCGCGCCGCGGTCAAGGCGGTCGCCGCCGGCGGCGAGTGGATACCGCCCGATATCGCCCTTGGCGCGGGCGACGACGGCGACGAGGACATCGTCCGGCGGCTGGAGACGCTGACGCCCCAGCAGTTGCGGGTGCTGATGATGCTGAGCGAGGGCCTGCTCAACAAGCAGATCGCCCACGCCCTCAGCGTGTCGGAAGCAACCGTGAAGGCCCACGTCTCGGCCGTGCTGCAGAAGCTCGGCGTCGAAAGCCGCACCCAGGCGGTGATCGCCGCCGCCCGCATCGCCGGGGCGCCGAAGGCGAGCGTGGCCGGCTGATCTCCGCCTTCGGCCGGACGGGCTGGCGCCCGGCCGCCGCTTCCGGCCGGGATGGTTGGCGCCGTGGTTGCGCCGGTTTTTCCGACACTGGGGCCTTGCGCACGCGGCACAGGCTGGCGACCGGCGCCCCCTGCGTCGTCGCTTTGCCGCACGACCGCCTTCCCGACGACGACGGCGATTGCCGGTGCGTCGCTCTGGAGGATCCGGCGACGTCCTCGAGCTGCACCCCTTCCCCGCAGTGCGCGGTTGCGCTATTTACGGGTCTGGTTGCGCCTTTTGGCGCGAAGGTCGCAACCGCTGTTATTCCGGGCGCAGCGACCGAGGCGATCATGGCCACCACCATCGGAGTGAAGATCGACGACGCCCTGCGCGCGCGGCTGAAGGAGGCGGCGGAAAAGGTCGGGCGCTCGCCGCACTGGCTGATCAAGCAGTCGCTGCTTTCGGCGGTGGAGCGCATCGAGCGCGGCGAGGATCTGTCCGACCTCGTCGGCGACGCGCCGCGCGCCCTCGACGTGGTCGATACGCCGGAACCCGCGCCGGCGCCGCAGCCCTTCCTCGAGTTCGCCCAGAGCATCCAGCCGCAAAGTGTGCTGCGCGCCAAGATCACCGCCGCCTACCGCCGGCCCGAGCACGAATGCCTGCCGCTGCTGATCACCCAGGCCACGCTGCCGAAGGCCACCGGTGACCAGGCCCGCGAGCTCGCCCACCGCCTCGTCGCCACGCTGCGGGAGAAGCAGCGCAAGGGTGGCGGCGTCGAGAAGCTGATCCACGAATATTCGCTGACGAGCCAGGAAGGCGTGGCGCTGATGTGCCTCGCTGAGGCGCTGTTGCGCATTCCCGACAGGGCGACCCGTGATGCGCTGATCCGCGACAAGATCTCGGCCGGAAACTGGCAGTCCCACGTCGGCCGCTCCACCTCGCTGTTCGTGAACGCGGCCACCTGGGGCCTCGTCGTCACCGGCAAGCTGACCTCGACGGCCAGCGAGGCGGACCTGACCTCTGCCATCACCCGCCTCATCGGCAAGGGCGGCGAGCCTTTGATCCGCAAGGGTGTCGACATGGCGATGCGGATGATGGGCGAGCAGTTCGTCACCGGGCAGACGATCTCGGAGGCGCTCGCCAATTCCCGCCGCTTCGAGGCGATGGGCTTCCGCTATTCCTACGACATGCTCGGCGAGGCGGCGACCACCGAGGCCGATGCCCAGCGTTATTACGCCGACTACGAACAGGCGATCCACGCCATCGGCAAGGCCTCGGGCGGGCGCGGCATCTACGAGGGCCCGGGCATCTCGATCAAGCTTTCGGCGCTGCATCCGCGCTATTGCCGCGCCCAGGGCGAACGCACCATGACGGAGCTGCTGCCGCGGGTGAAGGCGCTCGCACTGCTGGCGCGGCGCTACGACATCGGCATCAACATCGACGCCGAGGAGGCCGACCGGCTCGA
The DNA here is from genome assembly GCA_023442215.1 of Pseudomonadota bacterium. Classification (GTDB taxonomy): domain Bacteria; phylum Pseudomonadota; class Alphaproteobacteria; order Rhizobiales; family Segnochrobactraceae; genus Pseudoxanthobacter. The sequence goes on along the minus strand of JAEZMP010000208.1, from coordinate 69 downwards.
ACTCTCGCTCGACCTGCTGGAGGTGCTCTGCTTCGACCCCGACCTCGCCGGCTGGAACGGCATCGGCTT
>JAEZMP010000087.1 GCA_023442215.1 Pseudomonadota bacterium | reverse complement strand
GATTGCGCCGTGGCCGTTTGGGCGGCGGTCGCATAGGCCGGGGCCGGCTGCGCGGGGGCGGGAACGCCCTGGGCCGGGGCGCCCACGGCGAAGGCGGCGGATTGCCGGCTCACCATGGCGGCGAGTTCGTCGAGCGCGCGAAGCTGGCCGGAAAGCGCCCGGCGCATCTCGTTGGTGCTGCGCTGGGTTTCCTCCGGCAGCTCGAAGATGCCGCGCTGGAGTTCGGCGCGGGTGGCTTCCAGTTCCTGCCGCATCGCGGCCGCGGCCTGCGACATCTCCGAGGACAGCCGCCCGAAGCGCGCGGTGGTCTCGCCGAGCACCCGGTTCATCTCCTCGGTCACGGCGTGCTGCACGCGGCGCAGCACCTCGCGGGAGCGCTCGCCCTCGCGGTCGGCGGTGAGCTTGATCTCCTCGAGGCCGGACGAAAGCACGCTCGCGGCGTTCTCCGCGCTGGCGCCCAGCGTCGTGGTCAGGTCCTCGGCCTGGGCGGCGACGCGCCGGCTGATGGCGGTCGCCCGCTCCTCGGCGGCGGCGATGGCCTGTTCCGCCTGGGCGGTCAGGGCCTGCATCATCGCCTCCATGGCCTCGGTCTTGGCCGAGAGGTCGCCGGTCAGCGCCTCGATGGCCTCGCGGCGCTGCGATAGCGTGGCGTCTGCGATCTGGTTGGCCTGGTCGAGCTGCTGGGTGGCGAAGGTCAGGGCGCGGGACTGCTCCTCGATCCGCCCGGCGAGATCGTTCAGCTCGGCCAGAACCGCGGTCGACGTGGAGCCGAGGCGCTCGGTCTGGCGGGCGATCTCGCTCGCCGACCGGCCGGTGCTCTCGCTCGCCTCGCTCACCGCATGGCGCAGGCTGTCGGCCTGGGCCAGCATCGCCTCGCCGAGGTGGCCGAGATCGTTGCCCGCGGCGTCGGCCGTCGAGCCGAATTCGGCGGTGACGGACTGCAGCCGCGCCAGGGTGCCGGCGACATCGGCGCGGATGCGCTCGCTGGCGGCGACCGTGGAGGCGAGCGCATTGCGACCTTCCTCCGAAAGAACCTCCGCGGCGCGCGCGGTCTGGGCCTCGATCCCGGCGAGGATCTGGCGGCCGTGCTCGGACAGGAGCTGTTCGAGGCTGATGCCCTGCTCGGAGAGCATCCGCTCCAGCCCGGCGCGGCTCGTCGAAAGCGTGCCGGAGATGGTGCCGGTGGCGGAGCGGATCGCCTGCACCAGCGCGCTCGAATCGGCGTCGAGCAAGCGGGCCATCTCGGTAGCCGTCGCCGTCAGGTTGGCTTCCATCTCGCCGGAGGCGCGGGTGAGCGAGCCCGCCGCCGTGGTGGCGGCCTGCTCGGCCACGGCCGCGACCTGTTCGATGGCCGCTGCGGCCGCCGTCGAGCTCTGCTCGATATTGGCGGCGATCTGCGAAACGCCGCCGCTCGCCTGCAGCGCGATGGTCTCGACGCGGCTGGAGGCATCGGTGGCGGCGCGCTCGACCTCGCCGACAGCGGAAACCACCGCCTCGCCGACGACCGCGACCACCGCATTGGCGGCATCCACGATCTTGGCGCGCGAGCGCTCGCTCTCGGTCGCGATCAGGTCGGCCGCCGCGGCGGCATCCGTCGCCACCGCGACGCGGGTGCGGGCGCCTTCCTCGGTGAGGGTCTGCATCGCCTGGCCCACCGTCGCGGCCAGCGCGTGGCGGATCTCGTCGGTGCGGTCGGACAGCGTCGTGCTGAGGGTCCGCAGCGTGACGTCGAGCACGGTCCGCGCCTGCTCCGTCTCGGCGCTGAGGCTGCCAGCGATTTCCGCCGCCGCCCCCGTCAGGTGCTCGCGGGCCTTCTCGCTCTCGTTCGAAACCGCGCCGAGCAGGTCGCCGAGCAGGGCCTGCACGGTCTGGCGGGCACGGTCGGTCTCGCTGCCGAGCGTGCGGCCGATCTCGTCGAGGCCGTCGGCGACGATGGACTGCAGCGCCGCGGTGCGTTCGGCGAGCGCGGTGCTGGCGGCCTCGGCCTTGGTGACGAGCGCGTTGCCCGCCTCGTCGAGACCGGCGACCACTTCCAGCCGCTCGGCCAGAACCGCCTGGACGAAGGCGCGGGTGCGCTCGATCAGCGTCTCGCTCATCTCGCGGGCGCGCTGCTCCAGCACGGCGTCGACGCGGCGGGTGCGCTCGTCGAGCACGTTCGCGAGCGTTTCGGTGTGGCCGGTGACGAGCTGCGACGCCGCCTCCACCTTCTCCGCCACGGTGCGCTCGAACGCTTCGGTCTGGGAGGCGAGGGTGTCGGCGAGGATCTGGCCATGGCCGTTCACCGTCGCTTCGATGCGCATCGCGCTGCCTTCGAGCGAGGTGGCGATGGCCGAAGCCCGCTCGGTCACGTCGCGCGTCAGGCGCTCGCCTTCCGCCGACACGGCGCCGACGAGCGACGCGCTGCCGGCCTGAAGCGTCTCGGCGAAGGCCTGGGCGCGCTCGTCGAGCGTGCGGTTCAGCACGCCGGTCTGGCTGGCCACCGCATCCCCGATCGCCGCGACGGAGGTTTCGAGCTGGCGAACCAGCTCCGTGCGCCGCTCGTCGAACGCCGCGACCAGGTCTTCGGTCTGCCGCTTCACGGCTTCCGAAACGGTGCCGTCGTTGGCCTCCAGCGCCTGGATCAGCGCGGCGCGGCTGTCGTCGAGCGTGCGCACCAGCGTCGCGATATGGCCGGACACCGTCGCCGCCAGCGTGCTGCCGGTGGCGCCCAGCGTGGCGATGAGCGACGACGAGCGTTCGTCGATGGCGCGTGTGAAGGTCTCGGTCTGTTCGGCGACGACGGTCGACAGCGCGCCGCCGACCCCTTCGACCGACGAGGACAGCCGGTCGCGATGGCCTTCCAGCGTGCGCGACAGCACCTCGGTGTGGGCATCGAGCGCGCCGGAAAGCGACGCGGTGCCTTCGGCGAGGGTGTCGGCAAGGCGCGCGCCATGGCCGTCGAGGGTCTGGGCGAGGCCGTCCGCCTGGATGGCGACCACCTCGGCGAGGCCCGCGCCATGGGTGCCGATGACGTGGGCCAGCATCGCGGTGTTGTTGTCGAAGCTGTCCGACAGGCTCGCGGTCTGCGCGGCGACCGCCTCGGTAAAGGCGCTCGTCCGTTCCGCGATCGCGGCGGCATGGCCGTCGACGGCGGAGAGAAGCGCTTCGGCCTGGGCGCGGACCGTGGTCTCGATTCCTCCGGTGCTGCTGCCGACGGCTGCGGAGAACGCCGCCGTCTGCTCGGCGATGGCCGCGGCGAGTACGCCGGCCCTGGCGCTGAGTTCCTCGGCCTGGAGGCGCATCGCCTCTGTGATCTGCTCGCTGCTCGTCCCGGCGGTGGCGGCGAACGCGGCGGTGCGCTCGGCGATGATGGCCGCCAACTCGTCGGCGCGCGCGCCGAGCGCCTCGGACTGGAGGCGCATGGCCTCGGCGATCTGCTCGCTGCTCGTGCCGGCGGCGGCGGAGAACGCGGCGGTCCGCTCGGCGATGGCGGCCGCCAGTTCGTCGGCGCGGCTGGAAAGGGTGTCGGAGAGGTTCGCCGTGTGCAGCGAGATCGCCTCCGCCTGGATGCGCACCGCGTCGGTGAAGCCGGCGGTGCGGGCGGTGACGATGTCGGCGAACGAGGCGGTGCCGCTTTCCACGGCGGCGACGATCGCGTCCGACCGGCTGGAGAGCGCCTCGGTCAGCGCATCGGCCTTGGCGTCCACGGTAGCGGCCAGAGCATCGGCGCGCTCCGTCAGGGTCTCGCCGAAGGCGTCCGCCTTGGCGGCCACGGTGGCCGCATAGGCCGCGGCATGGGTGTCGAGCACGGACGTCTGCGCCGCGACGGCCTCGGCGAGGCGGTCGGCCTTGGCGGAGACGGAGGCCTCGAAGGCGGCGACGTGGGCGTCGAGCACCGTCGCCTGGGCGGTGACGGTCTCGGCGAGGCTGTCGGTCTTGGCGGCGAGCACGGCGGCGAACTCGGCCGTCCGGTTGTCCACCGCGGCGGCGAGCGCATCGGCGCCGGCGGTCACGGCCTCGGTCAGCGACACCGTGCGCGTCTCGACTGTCGCGGCGAAGGCGGAGGTGCCGCTTTCGACCGTCGCGGCAAGGGCCTCGGCGCGGGAACCCAGCGTCTCGGCGCTGGCCGACACGGTGGAGACGAACGCGGCGGTGCGGCCTTCGAGCGATGCGGTCTGCCGCACGATCTCGGCGGCGAGGGCTTCCGACTGCTGGCGAACGGCGCTGGTGAGGCCGTCAGTGCCGGTGGAGATCGCGCCGGCGAGCACGGCGGTGCTGCCCTCGATGCGCGCGGCGATCGCCTCCGCCTCGGCGCGAAGCGTCTCGGAAACCGCGCCGGTCCGGGCGGAAACCGTGTCGGAGAACATCAGGCTGCTCGCCTCGATGGTCTCGGTCAGGTCGCGGGCGCGCGCCTCCAGCAGGCCGGTGTGGCCTTCGAGCGCGGCGACGAGCGTGCTGGTGTTGGTGTCGAGAAGCTGGGCCAGCGCGTCGGCGTTGACCGACACGGTCTCGGCGAAGCTGGCGCTGCCGTTCTCGATGGCGGACGACAGAATCTCGGCCTGGCTGCCGAGGGTCGCGGCGAAGGCGCCGGCGCGGTCGGCAATGGTCTCGGAAAGCGCGGCGCTGCGGGCGTCGAACACCGAGGAGAACGCCGCGGTCTGGCCGTCGAAGGTCTGCACCAGGCTGGTCGTATAGGACTCGAAGGCCTCGTTGAGCGCGTCCGTGCGGCCGGAAAGCGAGGTGTCGAGGCGGCCCACCATGTCGGAGAGCAGGGTCTCGAGCCGTGCCGTGCGGTCGCCGAGGGTGGCGATGGCGCCGTCGATCTCGGTGCTGAACAGCGCCTCGAGCTTGGCGAGGCGACCGTCGATCTGGCCGTGGAGCCCGTCGGCCTGGGCGGCGAGCCGGTCGGCGATGGTGTGGCCGGCGGCCGCGATGTCCTCGGCGATGTGCGCGGTGCGCTCGCCGATCATGCGCACGACCTCGGTGCCCGAGGTCTCGAACGACTGGCCGAGTTCGGCCGACTTGGTGGTGACGGCCTTCGCCATGT
>JAEZMP010000659.1 GCA_023442215.1 Pseudomonadota bacterium | reverse complement strand
CTGCCCGCGGCGTTCGCCGCCACCGGCAAGGCGATGCTGTCGACGCTCGCCCCGGGCGAACTCGCCGACCTGTTCGCGGGCCCGTGGCCGGCGCCGCTCACGCCGCGCAGCGTCGGCTCCCTTAAGGCGCTTGAATCCGAACTCGCGGCGGCCCGGGCGCGCGGCTACTCGATCGACGACGGCCAGATCCGCGAGGGCATGGTCTGCCTCGGCGCACCCGTCGCGGACTTTTCCGGCAAGGCCATTGCCGGCGTCGCCTTCAGCCTGCTCGAACGCGAGGCGACGCCCGGCCGGCTCGCCGAGATCGGCGCGCAGGTCCGCGCCATGGCGGATGCTCTGTCAGAGCGCCTCGGCGGTCCGGGAAGCCGCGCCTGAGACAGGCGCCGCCTGCCGCAGCAGGCGCAGGGTGTGCCGCGCGATCATGAGTTCCTCGTCGGTTCTGATCACGAAGACCGGGGCCGTGCTGCCCTTCGCCTCGATGTTGCGGGCGTGGACGCGGTTGGCGGCATCGTCGACCGCGAGCCCCGTCCAGCCCAGCCGACCGACGATCTGCCCGCGCATGTCGGCATCGTTCTCGCCGATGCCAGCGGTGAAGACGAGGCCGTCGAGCCGCCCGAGCGACACGGTCAGGCTCGCGATCGCCTGCGCCACCTTCAGGGCGAAGAATTCGAGCGCCATGGCCGCCTCGGGCGCGGTGCTGGCGCGAAGGTCGCGCGCGTCGTTGCTGATGCCGGAGAGGCCGAGCAGCCCGCTTTCGTAATAGAGCATGTGGCCGACCTCGGCAGCGCTCATGCCCTTCTGCTCGATCAGGTGCAGCACCACGCCGGGATCGAGCGAGCCCGTGCGCGTTCCCATCGGGATGCCGTCGAGCGCGGTGAAGCTCATGGTCGTCTCGATGCTGCGGCCGTTGTCGATGGCGCAGAGCGATGCGCCGGAACCGAGATGGGCGACGACCACCCGCCCGGCCGCGACCTCCGGCGCCACCGTCGCGAGCGCGCCGTGGACATATTCATAGGAAAGCCCGTGGAAGCCGTAGCGGCGCACACCCTCGTCATAGAGTTCGCGCGGCAGCGGGAAGCGGTCGGCGAGTTCCGGATGATCGCGATGGAACGCGGTGTCGAAGCAGGCGACCTGCGGCAGGTCCGGCCGGCGCTGCCGCAGCACCCGGATCGGATCGAGGTTGGAGAGCTGGTGGAGCGGCGCCAGCGGAATGAAGCTCTCGAGCGTCTTCATCACCGCGACGTCGACCAGCACCGGGTGGGAGTAGGTCGGCCCGCCGTGGACCACCCGATGCCCGACGCCCACGATACGGAGATCGCCGATATGCGGGATCAGCCAGTCCGAGACGGCATGCTGCGCGGCCTCTGCATCGGGCACCTCCGCGACGTCGTAGCTGCGCTCGACCAGCGTTGCGCCATCGTGGTCGCGCACCTTGAGGCGCGGCTTGGAGCCGATGCCGTCGAAGGCGCCGCCGAGGATCAGATCGAGCCCACCACCGGCGACGCCATAGAGCTTGAACTTGATGCTGGAACTGCCGGCATTGATGACGAACAGCGCTTCGGTCACGACGCGATACCCTTCTGCACCAGGCTGTGGGCATAGAGCCCGGCGACCGCGCAGGACGCGAGCCGCGTCGGCAGGCTGTCAGCGCGGCTCGTGAGGATCACCGGCACCCGCGCGCCGATCACCACGCCGGCCGCATCCGCCCCGGCGAGAAAGCTCAGGTTCTTGGCCAGCATGTTGCCGGCTTCCAGATCCGGCACCACGAGAATCTGCGCCCGGCCGGCGACGGGCGAGACGATGCCCTTGATCCGCGCCGCCTCCTCGCTGATGGCGTTGTCGAGCGCGAGCGGTCCGTCGACGTCGCCGCCGGAAATCTGGCCACGGTCGGCCATCTTGCAGAGCGCGGCGGCCTCGATGGTGCTCGGGATCCGCGTCGTCACCGTCTCCACCGCCGACAAGATGGCGACGCGCGGCCGGCCGAGGCCGAGACCGAGGTGCAGGTCGATGGCATTCTGGACGATGTCGCGCTTCGCCTCGAGATCGGGGAAGATGTTGACCGCCGCGTCGGTGATGAACAAGGGCTCGGGATAGCTCGGCACGTCCATGATGAAGACATGGCTGACGCGCCGGCCCGTCCGCAGCCCGGTCTCCTTCGCGGTGATTTCGGCCAGAAGCTCGTCGCTGTGCAGGCTGCCCTTCATGAGCAGCGCCGCCTCGCCACGTCGCACGAGTTCCACCGCCTTCGCCGCCGAGGCGACGCTGTGGGGCGTGTCGACGATCTCGTGGCCGGAAAGGTCGAGGCCGCAGGCGGCGGCGACCGCCTCGATCCGGGCCCTCGGACCGACGAGAACGGCATCGATCAGGCCGGCCTCCTCGGCTTCCAGCGCGCCGCGCAGCGAGGACTCGTCGCACGGATGGGCGACGGCCGTCCGCAGCGCGCCGAATGAACGGGCCCGGGCCACGAGGCCCGCATAATGGTCGTGCTTGCGCTCGGCGCGTATGGTCGCATTCATGGCTTCGCTCTCCTGCCGGGCTGCGGCGATCGCCGGACACCGGGCCCGGACGGTGGAGGCCGTCCCGCCCCCTTGCAGCATGCGTATCGTCGGTCGGCGGCCGGGCGCCGCCGCAGGCCCGGCCGAGGCACGGGGCCGGCCTGCATTCCGGTCATGCTACGTCAAATTCCAGCGGCGACATTGATTTTTGCAAAAGCACAGGCCCGCCGCCTCATCACGAGGCGCCCGCGCGCAGCCGGACTGACATCACAATGCAGCGAGCCAGCATGCCGGCGGGCAACACGGGCGCGACCGCAACGAGGATGCCGCTTTGCCGACGCGATTTCGCCGCCGGACCATGAAACGATCCGCTCGTTCACACGTTGCTTCTGCTCAACGGACTGCCTCCGCGCTTCCCGGGTGCCTGACAGCCGCGGCAGGACGGTCCTTCCCACCCCGAACCATGCCGCGAGGATTCCGTTGACTTCGCCCATCGAAGACTATGCCTTGATCGGCGACTGCAAGACTGCCGCGCTCATCTCGCGTGACGGTTCCATCGACTGGCTCTGCCTTCCGCGGTTCGACGCCGCGGCGTGCTTCGCCGCGCTCTTGGGCACGCCGGAAAACGGCCGCTGGCGCATCGCGCCGACCGCCGGAGACGCCCGCGTCAGCCGGCGCTACCGCGAAGACACGCTCATTCTCGAAACGACGTTCGAGACGGAGACCGGCGTCGCGACGCTGATCGACTTCATGCCCCTCGCCGACGGCTCGTCGACGGTGATGCGCATCGTGGTCGGGGTGCGCGGCCACGTCGAGTTCGAGACCGACTTCGTCGTCCGGTTCGGCTACGGGCACACGGTTCCGTGGGTCACCAACGAGGACGGCGGGGTCACCTATGCCGTGGCCGGCCCGGATCTTCTCGTGCTGCGAACGCCGGTTCATCTCACCGGCGAAGACATGCACTCGACCGGCACCTTCATGGTGATGGAGGGCGACCGCGTGCCCTTCGCCGTGACCCACGGCACCTCCTACGGCCCGCGCCCCGGGTCCCAGGACGTCGAGGCAGCCCTGTTCGCCACCGAGGCCTACTGGCGCGGATTCGCCGCGCGCTGTCCCGGCGTCGGGCGCTGGACCGAAACCGTGAAGCGCTCGCTGATCACGCTGAAGGCGCTCACCTATATGCCGACCGGCGGCATCGTCGCCGCGGCCACCACCTCGCTGCCCGAGGCGCTCGGCGGCACCCGGAACTGGGACTACCGGTTCTGCTGGCTGCGCGATGCCACCATGACGCTGATGGCGTTCATGAAGCTCGGCTACTACGAGGAAGCCTCGGCCTGGCGCGAATGGCTGATGCGCGCGGTCGCCGGCGCACCGGAACAGGTGCAGATCATGTACGGCGTCGCCGGCGAGCGCCAGTTGCTCGAGTGGGAGGTCTCCTGGCTCGCGGGCTACGGCGGTTCCCGCCCGGTCAGGATCGGCAACGCCGCCGCCGACCAGCTCCAGCTCGACGTCTACGGCGAGGTGGCCGATGCGCTTGCTCAGGCGCAGCGCGGCGGCCTGCCGCCGCACCCGCGTACGCGCGCGCTCAGCGAGGTCACGCTGAATTTCCTCGAGAAGGTCTGGCGCGAGCCGGATGAGGGCATCTGGGAGGTGCGCGGCGGCCGCCAGCACTTCACCCATTCCAAGGTGATGGCGTGGGTCGCGTTCGACCGCGCCGCCGGCCTCGCCTCGAACTCGAAGCTCGGCCGCACGCTGTCGGCCCGCTGGCGCAAGGTTGCCGACGAGATCCATGCCGATGTCTGCGCCAAGGCGTTCGATCCGGAAATCGGCAGCTTCGTGCAGGCCTACGGCTCCAACGTGCTCGATGCCAGCCTGCTGCAGATCCCGCTCGTGGGCTTCCTGCCGCCGGACGACCCGCGGGTGATCGGAACCGTGCGCGCCATCGAAAGCCGCCTCGTGCAGGACGGGCTGGTGCTGCGCTACGAGACCCACGAGGTCGACGACGGTCTGCCGCCCGGCGAAGGCGCGTTCCTCGCCTGCAGCTTCTGGCTCGCCGACGTTCTGGTGCTGCTCGGCCGCTATGGCGACGCGCAGCGGCTCTACGAGCGCCTCAGCGGGCTCTGCAACGATGTCGGGCTGCTGTCGGAGGAATACGACCCCGTCGCGGGACGGATGCTCGGCAATTTCCCCCAGGCCTTCAGCCACATCGGGTTGATCAACACAGCGCTCAACCTCGCCCGCCGCACCGGTCCGGCCGAGGAGCGTGTCGCCACCGGCGAGCCTGCCGAGGCGAAGCCCCCTGTCGTGGTGGAAGCCGTGGCTGCGGCGGTCGACCCCGACACCTCGGTCGAAGCGCTTCAGTCCGCGAGCCGGTAGAGACCGGGCCGGCGGTCGGCGAGGTACGGGTTCTCCGCCCGGGCCTCGTCATATCCGCCGGTGTCGATCCGGGCGAACATCAGCGCCTCGGCGGCGCCCGCCCGGGCGAGGTCCTCGCCGTCCGGCCCGACGACCGCGGAGCCGCCTTCGAGCGCGGTCCCGCGTTCGTTGCCGCAGAGGCCGGCATAGACGACGAACACGTGGTTCTCCAGCGCACGGGCTGGGATGACGCTTTTCGACACCCGGCGGGAAGCTGCGCCCACCGGAAGGGCAGTCGGCACGATCATGAGGTCCGCGCCCGCGAGCGCGAGGCTGCGCACCATCTCAGGGAACTCCACATCGTAGCAGATCAGCATCCCGGCCTTCAGGCCGCGGAACGCGAACACCGCCGGGGGCGTCGTCGAGGGTGCGAACGCCGCGCGTTCCGCGTCGCCGTAGAGGTGCCCCTTGCGATAGATCACCGGCTCGGAGCCCGGTGCGACGAGAGCGGCCGCGTTGAACACCACCCCGCCGTCGCGCTCCGGAAAGCCGGCGACCACGGCGACTCCGGTTTCCTCGGCTATGGTACGCACCGCCCCGATCATGGCGCCTGAACGCGGCTCGGCGAGGCGGGCGATGTCGGCGGTGCCGATGGCGTAGCCGGTGAGGCTCATCTCGGGCGTCACCAGAAGATCCGCGCCGAACGCCGCCGCGGCGCGGGCGGCCCGGGCGATCGCTGCCAGGTTCTCCGCCGGCTCGCCCGGGCTCGTCTGCATTTGCAACACCGCGATCAGCACGTTCACGCTCCCTGCTGGCTCACCCTATCTGGGCGAGATGGCCGATGAAGCGCGAGAACAGGTCGGCCTGGTTGGAGATGTCAAGCTTCTGATAGATGTTGCGGCGGTGGATCTTCACCGTGCCGGCGCTGATCTTCAGCAGGTCCGCGATGGAAGCGTTCGAATGGCCGCGCAGCACGAGCGCGGTGATCTCGATTTCGCGCCGGGTAAGACGGCCGTCCGCCATCTGGTCGAGCGCGACGCCGATGGGGCCATCCTTCAGCCCACCGCCGGCCGGGCTGGGCGACGGCCCGAAGCGCGCCGCGACGTCACGCCAGTGGAATTCGGCGAGCCGGCGGACCACCGGCTCCACCGCCTGGAAAAGCTGCATATCCCGGGCGGAGAAGGCCGGCCGGTCGATCGGACGCGTCACGCTGAAGACGAGCGCCGCGCCCGGTGACGGGCGGACGAGAAATCCCACCTCGTCGCGGATGCCGGTGCGGACATAGTGCCGCTTGAAGTACTCCGAATTGTAGAACAGGTCGGGCGCGAGTGTCTTGAGGCGGATCACCCCCGCCCGGTCCGTGCCGACGGCCGCCGCATAGAACGGATCGAGCAGATAGGGACCGCGTATATAGTCCTCGATCACCGTGGCCGCGCGTGCGGCCTCCATG
>JAEZMP010000624.1 GCA_023442215.1 Pseudomonadota bacterium | reverse complement strand
CCGCCAACACGGCCGGCGGCAGCCACCACGCGCGCCGCGCCGGCGGCGCCGGGTTCTGCGTGTTCAACGACGTGGCGGTGGCGATCCGTGCGCTTCTCGCCGAGGGTCTGATCGAGCGCGCGCTGGTGGTCGATTGCGACGTGCACCAGGGCGACGGCACCGCCGAGATCTTCTCGCAGGTGCCGGAGGTGTTCACGCTCTCGATCCATGCGGAAAAGAACTATCCGGCAGAGAAGGAGCGCTCCGACCTCGACGCCCCGCTGCCGGACGACACCGGCGACCGGGACTATGTCGCGCTGGTGCGCGAGATCGTCCCGAAGGCGGTCGTCAACCACCGGCCGGACATGGTGTTCTACCTCGCCGGGGTCGATCCGCACCGCGACGACAAGCTCGGCCGGCTCGCGTTGACGGACGCCGGCCTCGTCGAGCGGGACCGGTTCGTGATCGACGCGGTGCGCGAAGCCGGCGTGCCGCTCGCCGCCGTGATCGCAGGCGGTTACATGGACGATATCGACGTGCTCGCCCGCCGACATGCCCTCATCCACCGCACGGCGGCGGAGTTCGTCTGATCGACCGGAATTCGCCTCTCCGTCGTTCGCTCAGAGCAATCCCGTTCATATCGAACCGGTCTGAACAGCGGGAATAAGCTCAACCCTTTGAATCTGGACAGTTTCCTATCGGATGATTCCATCAGATCGGAAAGCGCTCCAGGCTTCCGGAAAGGCCAGAGATGCGCTTCGACCGCCTGCCGTCGTCGTTCTTCTCCATCGTGCTCGGGCTCGTCGGCCTCGGCGGCATCTGGCGGCTCGCCACCCGGCTGTGGGGGCTGCCGGCGCCGGTGGGCGAGGCGATCATCGCGCTCTCCTGCGCGATCTGGGTCGTGCTCGCGGTCGCGTTCGTGCTGCGGCACCTGCGCCATCCCGACGACCTCGCCGCAGAGCTGGCGCACCCGATCCAGTGCTGCTTCTGGGGCCTCGCCTTCGTTGCCACCCTGCTGCTGGTGCCGGGCGTGCGGCCCTATTCGATGGCGGCGGCGTGGGCGTTCTTCGCCGTCGGCATCGTCGGCCATGTCGGGTTCGTGATCTGGCGGGTCGGAAGCCTGTGGCAGGGCGGCCGCCCGGCGGAGGCGATGACGCCCGTGCTGTACCTGCCACTCGTCGCCGGCAATTTCGCTTCGGCCATCGCCTGCGCGTCGCTCGGCCTGCACGATCTCGGCCTGCTGTTCCTCGGGGCGGGGCTGTTCTCCTGGCTCGCGATCGAATCGACCGTGTGGATGCGGCTGTTCGCCCACGAATCGATGGCGCCTGCCGTGCGGCCGCTGCTCGGCATCCAGCTTGCGCCCTCGGTGGTCGGGCTCGTCGCCTATCTCAGCCTGCAGCCCGGGCCGCTGCCAGTGTTCGCCTATGCGCTGATGGGCTACGGCCTGCTGCAATATCTCGTGCTGCTGCGGCTGATGCCGTGGTTCGCGGTGTCGTGGTTCTCGCCCGCCTGGTGGGCGTTCTCGTTCGGCGTGACGGCGGCGGCAGGCGCGGCGATGCTGATGGTCATCAACGGCGCGGGCGGGGTGATGATCCCGATCGGCGTCGTGCTGTTCGCGCTCGCCAACGTCGCGATCCTGATCCTCGCCGTGGCCACGGTGCGCTTCGTGGCACGCGAGGCGCGGGCGCCGGCGCAATAGCGTTTCTTCCGTCGCGCCCGCACCGATTCGAACGGTCGGGAAAGGCCAGAAGCGGTTGGTATAACGGCGATTTCCAGCCGATCGGATGATCGCGGCCCTTCGGAAAGCCGCCGGCAGTCAAGCACCCCTTCGATTTCGGCGCCGCTTTCCTATATCGTTCGGCATCCGTTCCACAGATTCGTTCAAGGTCGATCTCCTTCCGATGGTGCTTCCCGCCGGGCCGAACGCCCGCCCCTTCGACGACGATCCGCTGTTCGGCGATGCCGCGCCGCCGCCCGCGCCCCGGCCGGGCGGAATAGCCGCGCGCGCTCTCGGTGGCGGCGGGCGCGATCCGGCCTATCTCGAAGGCCTCAATCCCGAACAGCGCCGCGCGGTCGAGACCGTCGATGGCCCCGTGCTCGTGCTCGCCGGCGCCGGCACCGGCAAGACGCGGGTGCTCACCACCCGCATCGCCCACATCATCGCCACGGGCCGCGCCGCGCCGCACCAGATTCTCGCCGTCACCTTCACCAACAAGGCGGCCCGCGAGATGCGCCATCGCATCTCCGCCCTCGTCGGCGGTACGGTCGAAGGCATGGGCTGGCTCGGCACGTTCCATTCCATCGGCACCAAGATTCTGCGCCGCAACGCCGAACTCGTGGGGCTGAAGTCCGACTTCACCATCCTCGATACCGACGACCAATTGCGCCTGATGAAGCAGATCATCCAGGCGGAGAATCTCGACGAGAAGCGCTGGCCGGCCCGCCAGCTCGCCGCCCTGATCGACACCTGGAAAAACCGTGGCCTGACGCCGGACAAGGTGCCGGCGTCGGAGGGCAGGGGCTTCGCCAACGGACGCGGGCAGGAGCTCTATGCCGCCTACCAGGACCGGCTGAAGGTGCTGAACGCGGTCGATTTCGGCGACCTTCTGGTCGAGCCGATCCGGCTGTTCCGCTCTCACCCGGACGTGCTCGCCGACTACCAGCGCCGCTTCCGCTACATGCTGGTCGACGAGTACCAGGACACCAACGTCGCCCAATATCTGTGGCTGCGCCTGCTGGCGCAGAGCAATCCCAACATCTGCTGCGTCGGCGACGACGACCAGTCGATCTATGGCTGGCGTGGCGCCGAGGTCGACAACATCCTGCGCTTCGAGCACGATTTCCCGGGCGCCGCCGTCATCCGCCTCGAGCGGAACTACCGTTCCACGGCGCCGATCCTGGCTGCGGCCTCGCACCTCATTGCTCACAACGAGGGCCGGCTCGGCAAGACGCTGTTCACCGACCATCGCGATCCCGAGGCGGCGCTCGTCACCGTCGCCTCGTCGTGGGATTCCACCGAGGAAGCCCGCGCCATCGGCGACGAGATCGAGAGCCTGCAGCGCAAGGGCCACAAGCTCGACGAGATCGCCATCCTGATGCGCGCCTCGTTCCAGATGCGCGAGTTCGAAGACCGCTTCGTCACCCTCGGGCTGCCCTACCGGGTCGTGGGCGGTCCGCGGTTCTACGAGCGCATGGAAATCCGCGACGCGCTCGCCTATTTCCGGGCCACCGTGCAGCCCGCCGACGATCTCGCCTTCGAGCGCATCGTCAACACGCCGAAGCGCGGCCTCGGCGAGGCCACCATCAAGCTCTGCCACGATACCGCCCGCGCCCGGCGGATTCCGCTGATGGCGGCGGCGGCCGAGCTGATCGAGACCGAGGAGATCAAGCCCAAGGCCCGCGCCACCCTGCGCGACCTGCTCGGTGCCTTCGCCCACTGGCGCGCCGATCTCGACACCCGCCCGCACCACGAACTGGCCGAGACCATTCTCGACGAATCCGGCTACACCGAGATGTGGCGCCAGGACCGTTCTGCCGATGCGCCCGGCCGTCTGGAGAACCTGAAGGAACTGATCCGTTCCATGCAGGACTTCGAATCGATGACGAGTTTCCTGGAGCATGTCTCGCTGGTGATGGACGCCGAAAGCGACGCCAACCAGGATGCCGTGACGCTGATGACGCTGCACGGCGCCAAGGGGCTCGAATTCGACACCGTGTTCCTGCCGGGCTGGGAGGAGGGGCTGTTCCCCCACCAGCGCTCGCTCGACGAGGGTGGCCGCTCGGGCCTGGAGGAAGAGCGCCGGCTCGCCTATGTCGGCCTCACCCGGGCGCGCAAGCGCGCCTATGTCTGGTTCGCCTCCAACCGCCGCGTCCACGGGATGTGGCAGACCTCGGTGCCGTCGCGCTTTCTCGACGAACTGCCGGAAGACCACGTCAACGTTCGCGAATCCGGCGGCGCCGGGGGATATGGCGGCTACGGCGCGAGCCGGTTCGACCGTTCCGACAGCTTCGGTTCGCGCTACACCACACCGGGCTGGGAACGCGCCCGCGAGCGCACCCGCGATGCCTCCGGCGGCCCGCGCCCGATGTCGGCGCCGGCGGCCCGACTGAGGTCCGGCGGGGCGACCATCGAGGGCGAGCTGGTCGCCAAGAGCGTGGTCGACGGCGGCTCGGACTTCACGGTTGGCGCGCGGGTTTTCCACCAGAAATTCGGAAACGGATCCGTGTCTGTTGTCGATGGGAACAAGCTGACGGTCGATTTCGACAAGGCCGGCCGGAAGAAGGTGCTGGATTCGTTCGTGGAACGTCTCTGACGGCGCGCGCCCGTCCGTCTGTGACGGACGGGGTGGCCGCCACGGCCGGTGCTCTGGACAGAAGAAATCCCCGGGCGCATACAATAATCTTAGCTTACGAAATGGTTCGTGCCGCGCGTCAGCCTCCCGCAGTTTTTGGGGGAGGGCCTTCGAGATCGATGTCGGAGCATCGGCTGCGGATTGGCTGGAACGTGCATTGCGTACAAAGCGGTGCGTCCGGATGGGCGGCCAGCCTCGCTCGGAAGGGACACGGCATGGGTTGTTTGCGTGCGGAGTCGACGGACCGTTCCGTTTCGACGGGTTCGGTCGGCCTCTGGCTGATGATGTTCATAGCCAGCGTGCTTGCGGTCGTCGTCGTGGCCGGCCTCCTGACGATGATCCCCGACGCCTGGTTCGTCGAGAACGGACCGATCGAGGATGCGCAGGTCGTGCTGCTCGTCGCCGCCGCGGCGATCTTCGTGGTCGGGGGGGCCGTGTCCAGCCGGCCGGAACTGCGGCTGGTCGCCTTCGGCTTCGCGTTGCTGAGCCTCGCGATGGCCGACCGCGAGCTCGATCTCGGCCTCGCCCACGTTCCCGCCTGGCTGACGTTCGCAATCAACGGCTGGGCTCCGCATCTGCTGCTCGGCCTCGCGATGCTGCTGGTGCTCGTGATCTATCGCCATGCGTTCGTCGATGCCGTGATCGCGGGGCTGCGGATGATCGCGAGCCCGGTCGGCATCTGCCTCATCATCGCCTTCGTGTTCGCGCTCGCCGGCTGGCCGTTCGACAAGGGCTATTTCCCGATCACCCACGCCGCCGCCGACCGGTGGGAGGAGAGCACCGAGTTCGTCTCCTATGCCTGGATGGTGGCGGCCGCGATCGCGTTCCGGCCGCGCTGACTGCGCTTGCGTCCCGGCCCGGGCTGGAG
>JAEZMP010000621.1 GCA_023442215.1 Pseudomonadota bacterium | reverse complement strand
TTTGGGGACGGATGCGGGGGACGGGGCGGATGGGCGAGGTGACGGTCGTGTTCTTCTTCGCCGCCGTCGTGCTGGTCGTCGCGCTCGGGTGGGCGCTGCTGTTTCTGGTGTTCAGGCGCCGGCTGGCGACCGCGCGGCGAAGCGGCGTCGAACCGCGGGGCGACGGGCTGGGCGTTCCGCTGGTCGCGGCGTTTTCCGGGTGGAAGGGCGTCCCCTGGCTGTCCTGGGCGTCGAGCAACATCAACCCGACCCTGATCCTGCATCCCGACCACGTCGAATGCCGCGTCATCAGAACCCGGCGGAAGCGTTATGAGGCCATTTTCCGGGTCGACTACCGGGAAACCTTCGGCACCAACAACGTCGTGCTCGAATTCGCGGATTCAATCTCGAGCTTCGCCGGCAACACGGCCAACCGGATGACCGCGCGGGACGCGATAAGCCGGCTTTCGCAGATGGGATGCCCGCTGTCGACCCGCGCCCGGAACCTGCTCGACGGCTGATCGGGTGAGCCCCAGCCGGGCCGCGGCGCGGTCCCCGGGCCCCAGCGTGACCGCCGGACCGCAGCGTGACCGCCGGGCCTTGTCGGGATCGCCACCAAGGAACCACCGATGAACCTCCCCTTACCCGCATAACGCGCGGCGCGATCTCGGCCGCGACGCCGCATGCCTTGCATGGTGCGCCGTGGCCCTGCGGAGGCGGAGACGAGAGCGACCGGGCCGTGGTGATTTCCGGCGGCGGGATTGACTCGCGCCGCGTCACGTAACATATGAAGTTACATGAAACGAGACAGCAGACTTTCCGGCGTGCTCCACGTGCTCCTCCACATGGCCGAGGCGCGCCGCCCCGTGACGTCTGAGGCGATGGCGAAGGCGATGCGCACCAATCCGGTGGTGATCCGCCGCATCATGGCGGGGCTGCGGGACGCCGGGTTCGTGCACTCCGGCAAGGGCCACGGCGGCGGTTGGACCATCGCCCGGCCCCTCGATGCCATCACCCTGCGCGACATCTACACCGCGCTCGGCGAGCCGGAGCTTCTCGCCATGGGCAACCGCACCGAGGCGCCGGGATGCCTCGTCGAGCAGGCGGTGAATGCCGCGCTCGACGAGGCTTTCCGCGAGGCCGAGCGGGTGCTTCTCGACCGCTTCGGCGCGGTGACGCTGGCCGCGCTCAGCACCGATTTCCACGCCCGCATGATCGCGAGCGGCAGAACCATCGATCTGGAGACCAGCCATGACGCGCATCACGAAGGCGACGGAGAAGGCGGCCGGGGAGCCGACCAAGAAGGCGGCGATGAACCCGACCTCGAACCCGGCCATGGCGCCGACCACGGTGCTTGATGCCGTCGTCATCGGCGGCAGCTTCGCCGGGCTTTCGGCCGCCATCCAGATCGCCCGCGCGCGGCGGACGGTGTGCGTCGTCGATGCCGGGCGGCCGCGCAACCGCTTCGCCGAAGCCTCCCACGGTTTCTTCGGGCAGGACGGCAGCGCGCCGCAGGCGATGATCGCCACCGCGCGGGAACAGGTGGCGCGCTATCCGACGGCGCGCACCATCGCCGGCGAGGTGAGCGCCGCGCGGGCCGTGGGCGACGGCTTCGAGGTGCGGCTGGCGGACGGCGAGCGGCTGACGGCGGCGCGGCTGGTGCTGGCGTTCGGCATTTCCGACATCCTGCCGCCGGTCGCCGGCCTTGCCGAGCGCTGGGGCCGCAGCGTGCTGCACTGCCCCTATTGCCACGGCTTCGAATTTGCCGGCGGACGGCTCGGCGTGCTGCAATCGACGCCGATGTCGGCCCACCAGGCGATGCTGGTCGCCGAATGGGGGCCGACCACGCTCTACCTGAACGGCGGGGAGGCGCCGGATGCCGAGACGCTGGCGAAGCTTGCGCGGCGGGGCGTCACGGTCGAGCCTGCCCGGGTGATGGCGCTCGAGGGGGAGAAGGGCGGGCTTTCCGCCCTCCGCCTCGAAGGCGGCCGCGCGGCGGCGATCGACGCGCTCTATGTGGCGCCGCAATCGCGGTTCAACAGCCCGATCGCCGGGGACCTCGGCTGCGCGATGGACGAGAGCCCGCTCGGCCCGATCATCCGCACCGACGACCGCAAGCGGACGACGGTGCCGGGGGTCTACGCCGCCGGCGACATCGCCCGCGCCCCGCACAACGCGAGCTGGGCGGCGGCGGACGGCGTGACGGCGGGCGTGTTCCTGCACCAGTCGCTGGTGTTCGAACCCCTCGCCGCCTGAACCGGGGCGAGCGGAACGCAGAACGCCGCGGCCCGCCGGGAGACCGGCGGGCCGTGACTGTTTCGGCATAGGCTGTTTCGGGACCGGGCCGTTTCGGGACGGGCGGTTTCGGAACGGGGCTGGGCGGCCCGCGATCAGAACCGGATCGCCATCCTCAGCCCGATTTCCTGGTTCAGGAAGTCGTCGGCGATCTGGGCCTTGTACTCGCCGCGCAGCTCGTACTTGTCCTTGGCGAAGAACTGCAAGCCGGCGCCGAGATCGAGGAGCCTGTCTGGCATGTTCGAGGTGGAGGTGAAGTTGATACCCTGGCCCCCGCCATCGGAGAAGGCGACGTCCTGGCTCAGCCCGCTGCCACCGATGAAAGTGGCACCCACCGTGGCATAGGGCCTAAGCCAGCCATAATCGCCAAGATTGACGCGGGCGCCGATTTCCACCGCCGGCTCGAACGCCACCGTCCACGCCTGCATGTCGCCGGCCCGCAGCGTCGCGCCGTCGCCGGACAGCGAGTAGCCGGGCATGGAGGTGTGCAGCACATCGAGATCGGCATAGGGCCGGAGATACCAGTTCGCGAACGCGAACTCATAGGCCGCGCGCAGGCGCACGCCCGCCGTCCACACGTCGGAATCGACGTCCGCCTGCCACTGGTCGTCGCCGACGAAGAAGCGGCTGGAGGAATCGGCCGAGCTGTAGCCGACATTGACCGCGCCGGCGAACAGCCACGCGCCCATCTGGTGCTTGAGGGCGACCGAGATGTCGCCGCCGCTGCCGTTGACCGAGGTCAGGCCGTCGCTGGTTTCGAGCCAGCTGTTGGTGTAGGCGGCGGTGGCGCCGAGGAACCAGTCGGGCGAGAATTCCCACTGGCCGCCGAGGCGGTAGCTCATGGCGTTCTGGGTGAAGCCGCCGGCATTGCCGCCGTCGAACTGCGCCATGCGCGAGCCGGTGACGCGCGCCCACACGCACTGGCTTTCGCCGATCATCGTGCTCGCCCCCTCGAACACCGGGCAGCTCAGCGCGGAGTTGAGCGAGCGGCGGGTATCGAGCGTCTGGCTGGCCGCCGGCTGCCCCTGGCCCTCCGTGACCGACAGGCTGTTGATCGCGAGGCGGTACTGGTCGGTCGTCGTGAGGTTCGCCATGTCGGCGAAGGTGCCGGCCATGCTGGCGTTCTTCAGATCCCAGGCGTTCTGCAGGCTGTTGAGCAGCGAGCGCTCGGTATCGGTGAGGTTGCCGCCGGCCTTGGCGACGAACGCCGCCGAGGGCGAGATCGCGATGTCGTTGCCGGACTGGCTCGCCGTCCACGAGATCGGGCTCGCGGGGCTCGCGCCCGCCGTCGCGGCCTTGTTCGTCGTGATCGAGGACGCCGAGATCACCGTGAAGCTGCCGGGCAGCAGGCCTTCCACTGCGTTCGGCTTGATCGCGACGCCATCGACGGTGAGCCGCGCGGTCTTCAGCAGGTCGGCGTTCTGCTGGCCGGCCCCGGCGACGCTGTTGACGTCGACGAGGAGGGTACCGCCGAGCTGGGCGTCGACATTCTTGATCGTCGCCGTCGCGATGGTGCCGACGCCGCCGACATCGAACGTGCCGGCATTGTAGAACCAGCCGCGGCTGCCGAGATTGATGGTTCCGGTGCCGCCGCTGATATAGGTGCCGCCGGCCTCGTTGCGGAACTGGTTGAATTCCTGCGAGCCGCCAGAGGCGAGGTCGATATCGCCGGAGAGCGTGCCGAAATTGGCGAGCGATTCCTGGCCGAACGTGCCGATGACGGCATGGCCGGACACGGCGCTGACATTGGAGCCGGCGCCGATGGTGATGGTGTTGCTGCTGCCGCCGTCGACGACGATCGCGGCGCCGTCGCCCGAGCCGCCCTTGATCAGGCCGGTATAGGTGATGGTGATGTTGCCGCCGGCGCGGCCCGGATCGAGGGTGCCATCGAGGCGCTGGAAGCCGCTCTGGGCGAAGATGCCGTAGGACCCCTCGCCCGTCGCCGAGATCGAGCCGTTGACGTCGATCTGGACATAGCCGCCGGTGCCCTTCGAGGCGCTGCGGTTGTCGAGCGCGTCCGTGATCTTGGCGACGACGCTGTCGACGGTATCGGCATCGTTGCCGAACAGCCGCACGACGCCCTGGAGCGATTCCGGCACCTTGTCGATGTTGTCGAGCACGGTGCCCTTGCCGCCGCCCGCGGCGATGATGGCCGTGAGCAGCGAGGAAACCTGGGTCAGCGTGGTGCGGACCGTGGTGTCGGTCTTCAGAAGTTCGCTGACCATGCCGCCGCCGCCGCCGAGGGACTGGGCGAACAGGCCGTGGGCCTCGGTGCCGGTGGTGTTGATCGTCACGGCATTGGAGCGGCCGTAGGGCGTGAAGATCTTGATGCCGCCGCCGTCGCCGCTGGTGCCGCCGGTGCCGCCGATGACCGGCAGGGTGAACCCCTGCAGCACCGAGGCGCCGCCATAGCCGCCGCCGCCGCCGATCGACTGCGCCACCACGGCGGTCGAGTAATCGCCGGAGGTGGTGATGACCGCCGGCGGGCTCGACGCGCCGGACCCGCCGAGCGTGACGTAGACCACGCCGCCGTCGCCGGCCGATCCGCCCTTGCCGCCCTTGGAGCCGGAATATTTCACCCCGCCGGTGCTGCCGGCGGCATTGGAGAGGCCGCCGCCGCCGCCGACCGACTGGGCGAGAATGCCGAACGAAGCGAGGCCGGAGGTTTCGATGGTGCCGCTGTGGCTGACCGTGACGTCGCCGCCCTTGCCGGCCGCGCCACCCGAACCGCTGAAGGTGAGGCCGTAGGACTTGGCGGACGGCTTCTCCGAATCGGTGGAGACCGCCGGCACCTTCTCGATCCCGACCGCCTTCAGCAGGGACGTGATGGTGCTCGCGGACGCCTCTTCGGTGGCGGGATCGGAGGTCTTGTCGCTGTCGGCCTCCTCCTTGCCGGTCTCCGGGTTCATCACGAACGCGCCGCCGCCGCCGCCGACCGACTGGGCCACGATGCCGGGGGCCTCGTCGCCGGCGGTGGAGATCAGGTTGCTGTT
>JAEZMP010000613.1 GCA_023442215.1 Pseudomonadota bacterium | reverse complement strand
ATATCAACTAAATGGTCGCCAATGTCCCAACGCGGTGCAGGGACGACGGAGGGGGCTGGACACCGACGCTGGGCGGCGACGCCCGGAAGCTTCCCCGCGCGAGGCGGTGAGGGGCCGGATGGGCTCTGCGACAAGAAAAGAGCCGGCTAAAAATCGCCGGCGGTGCCTGTAGGGAGGTCGAAATGTCCTATGTCGACGGGTTCGTCGTCGCCGTGCCGGCGGCGAACAAGGATGCCTATCGGGCGATGGCGGCGGACGCTGCCGCGCTCTTCAAGGAGTTCGGCGCCTCCCGGGTGGTCGAATGCTGGGGGGACGACGTTCCCGACGGGAAGATCACCGATTTCCGCGGGGCGGTGAAGGCCGAGGAAGGCGAAGAGATCGTCTTCGCCTGGATCGAGTTTCCCTCCCGCGAGGTGCGCGATGCCGTCCATGCCAGGATGAAGACGGACGAGCGGACCAAGGCCTTCATGAACATGCCATTCGACGGCAAGCGCATGATCTTCGGCGGCTTCTCCACCATTCTCGATACCTAAAGCGTCACCGGCTGCGGGAGCTCTTCCGACGCCGACAGCGCGCGACGACGAGAGGCCGGCCTGCCGTGCGTCGGTTGACCGCCTGCAGCGGCGCTGCGGCAATACGTGCCGTCATCTATTCCGGGCGACCTTAGACACAACGAGACTTGCACCTGTCCCGCGTCCAGCCCGGCGACGCTTCGACGGGTCGCCGAGAGGGTTTCATGACGACGCAACACGGCGACTTCATCTGGTACGAGCTGATGACGGCGGACCCCGACGCGGCCGCTGTCTTCTACGGCGACGTGGTGGGCTGGCGCTCCCGGCCCTTCGATGCGGGCATCCCCGGCGGCTATCACATCTTTTCCGCCGGCGAGGAGGATACCGGCGGTCTGATGGCGCTGCCCGGCGGCGGCGCAAGGCCGGGCTGGATCGGCTACGTCGCGGTGCGGGATGTCGATGCGGCCGCCGCCGCGCTCGTGGCCGACGGCGCGACGCAACTGGTGCCGCCAACGGACATCCCGGATGTCGGCCGCTTCGCCGTCATCGCCGACCCGCAGGGGGCGGCCTTCGTCATCATGCGCGGTGCGTCGGAGCACGACAGCCCGGCATTCTCGCCGGACAAGGCCGGCCACACCCGCTGGAACGAGCTCTCGACCACGGACCCGGAGGCGGCCTTCGCGTTCTATTCACGCCATTTCGGCTGGACGAAAGGCGAGGCGATGCCGATGGGCGAACTGGGCGTCTACCAGCTTCTCGACCATGGCGGGCAGACTTTCGGGGCGCTGATGCGCGCGCAGCCGCAGCAGCCCGAGCCGGCATGGACGTTCTATTTCGGGGTTGCCGACATCGATATCGCCGCGGAGAAGACGATTCGGGGCGGGGGCAGGGTCCTGCACGGACCGGCGGAGGTGCCGGGCGGCGAATTCATCATCGTCGCGGAGGATCCCCAGGGCGTGGCCTTCGCCCTGGTCGGGCCGCGCGCAGCTTGAGGCGGGCGCACACGGCGTGCGCCCGGGCCACATAGGTCGGACATTGTGCCGGTGACGACGCATGTTCGGCGAGCGGTGGCCCTCGTCGACAGGCTGGCGTCTGCCGAGCGGGGCCAGGCTCGGCGGACGGAAGCCGCCGCGGAGGTGAGCGCGCGACCGGCCACCTCCTGCGCATATCGTCTTCAGCTCGCCGGGGCATGTCCTCAGGAGGCACCATGACCAAGGTCTGTCAGCATCTGTGGTTCGCGAGAGACATGGAGGCCGCGCTGCGGCTCTATACCCGCCTCGTTCCGGGGTCTTCGCTCGACTGGACGACGACCCTCCCGGCCGAAAGTCCCGCCGGTCCGGCCGGCAGCGTCAAGATCGCCGGCTTCACCCTCGGCGGGCAGCGATACCAGGCCATCGAGGCCGGTCCGTTCGACCCGTTCAACCACAGCTTCTCGATCATGCTGGAGTGCGAGGATCAGGCCGAACTCGACCGCCTGTGGGATGCTCTCGCCGAGGGCGGGCAGATCGAGCAGTGCGGCTGGCTGCGCGACCGCTGGGGGTTGAGCTGGCAGATCGTGCCGAAAAGGCTCGGCGAACTGATGGGCGATCCAGACCGCGAAAAGGCCGCGCGGGTGGCTCGGGCGATGCTGACGATGGTAAAATTCGATATCGCCGCTCTGGAGGCCGCGGCCGGCCAGGCCTGACCGGTCCCGCGGAAGCATGGCCGCACGGCGGCGGCGCGAACCGCCGGGCCGTGCGGCCGAACGCTCCGGCGGGGTTGTCAGGCCGTTGGAACGGTGCCGCCGTCGATCAGGTGCTCGCTGCCGGTGATCGCGCCGGCGCGGGGCGACGCCAGGAAGGCGATCAGGTCCGCCACCTCGGACGGCTTTGCCGGGCGCCCGAGCGGAATGCCGCCGAGAGACTGCATGATGATGGCCTTGCCGCCCTCGTAGTCGGTGCCGGCCTCTGCGGCGAGGCGCTCGGCGAATGCGACGGCGGCTTCGGTCTCGATCCATCCAGGTGCCACCCGCACCACGCGAACGCCCTTCGGCGAAACCTCCTTGGACAGGCTCTTGCTGTAGGTTGCGAGCGCCGCCTTGGCCGCGGCATAAGCCGTGGTCGATTCCGGCAGCGGCAGCAGATGCTGGATCGACGTGACGTGGACGATGACGCCGGAACCCTGCGCGAGCATCACGGGCAACAGCGCCCGATCGAGGCGCACCGCCGGCATCAGGTTGAGGTCGAGTTCCGCCTTCCAATGATCGTCGCCGAGCGCCGCGAAGCCACCCGGCGGCGATGCGGAGCCGCCGAGGACGTTGACGAGGATATCGAGCCCGCCGAGCCGCGACAGCGTTTCCGCCGCGACCTTCGTGCAACCTTCGGCGGTCGTGACATCGGCCGCGATATAGTCCGCTCCTGCGGGCACGTCCCGCGGAAGCGACCGGGCGGTCGCCACCACCTGCGCGCCGGCGTCGAGCAGTGCCGTCACCACGGCGGCGCCGACGCCCTTCGTGCCGCCCGTCACGAGAGCCCGCCGCCCGGCGAGGCCGAGATCGAAGCTCATGTTCCAATCTCCAGCGTGGAAATGCGGTCGCCTTCGATGGCGAAGCGGTAGCGCAGTTCGATCGGACTGCCAGGGAAGTCGCCGGCGACACGCGCGGTCACCAGCGTGTCGCCACCGGCCTGTTCCGCCGCAAGCGGCTCGCTTCTATAGTTGTACCTCGCCGAGGCGGCGCTCTTCCACGCGGCGATCGCGGTGCGGCCACGGTGCACGTGGCTCTCGTCCTTCACGACACCGTCGTCCGTGAAGCACAGGGCCACGGCGGCGCCGTCGCCGCCATCGGCAGCGAAGTAGGCGGCGACAGGGGGCGGCAGGTCCATCGGCATTCCGTTTCATCCTTTCCGTCATGCTGCGGGAGAACGTCATCATGTTCATGAAGACGAACAGCTCTCCCGAACACGAACGGAATGTGTTGCCCGCCAGGATGAATGACAAGAACGCACGAAAAAGTAAGGAACGGACTTTTGGGTAAGGTGGACTATACGGCAGCGTCTGCCGCCGAGGGCGTGGAGAGTGCCTTCCAGATGCTGGAGGGCCGATGGAAGCTCGTCATTCTGTTCCACCTTTTCGGCGGCAGGACTCTACGCTTCTCAGATCTCGAGCGCGCGATTCCCGGCGTATCGCAGAAAATGCTCGCCCAGCAGCTTCGCCAGATGGAGGGGGACGGCATCGTGCGGCGCATCGTGCATCCGCAGGTGCCGCCGAAGGTGGAATATTGCCTGACGGAGTGGGGCCAGTCGCTCTGCCCCGCGCTCGATGCGCTGCTGACCTGGATGGAGCAGCGCCCGGAGGAAACGGCCGGCCACCCTCAGGCGCCGAGCCCCGCCCCCTGAGCGATGGGGCGCGAGGGACGGGCGCGGCGCTCCAGCGCGTCCGCCAGCCGGTAGCCGCGCGGCCAGCGGCCGAAGCCGCTCGCCACGTTGATGTGGCCGGCGCGGCCGAGATCCACGAGATCGGCACCCCACGCCTCCGCGAGGGCACTCGCCTTATCGAACCCCATGTAGGGGTCGTTCCGGCTGGCGACGACGGTGGCGGGGAACGGCAGCGGCTCGACGGGAAGGGGGGCGAAGCCGCGAATCCGTTCCGGCGCACAGTTGGGACAATCGACATCGGCCGGCGCCACCAGCAGCGCGCCTGCAATGGCGAGCTCCGGCCGCCGCCCCGCCAGATGGGCGAGCAGCACCGTTCCGAGGCTGTGGGCCACAACGAGCGAGCCTGGATTCGCTTCCACCGCGGCCTCGAGCCGGGAGAGCCAGGCATTCAAGGTCGGCGCGGACCAGCTTTCCTGCTCGACGGCCACGGCATCCGGATCCTCTTCCAGCCAGATCCGCTGCCAGTGACCCGGACCGGAGCCATCGAGACCCTGCACGATGAGGCGTTTCATACGCACCTCCGGAGACAGTCCGGCCGGAAACGGAACGCCGGCGCGCGAGGTGCGATGGGGCTGTTCATGGTGTCCTCCCGAAATGCCCGGACCGGACGGTCGGCATTGCGCCGGAGCCGCTGCCACCGAGTGGCCGGACCAAGTCTCCGATAACGAAGATCCTAGCTGCGGCCGGGCCGGCCGACAAAGCGCAGGGAATCGGAGATCTGCCGACGGGCAGAAAACGAATCCTGAAATCGGCTATTGGGAGAACGTGTTTTCTCAGTCAGCGGCGTCGTCTGCGGGCGGATAGGAATGAAGCCCGCCTTGAGGGTCCTCCACCCGGTACCGCCCGGCCTCGTCGCATTGAAGGTAGGTGGGGCCCACCGGCACCTTGCCGTAGCCGCCGGGGATATCGAGCACATAATGCGGCTGGCACAGCCCCGACCAGCGGCCGCGCAGCCCGCGCATCAGCGCCTGGCCTTCGCCGATGGTGGTGCGGAAGCGGGCGGTTCCGGGCGCCAGATCGCCGTGGTGCAGGTAGTAGGGCTTGATGCGGGTTTCGACGAAGGCCCGCATCAGCGCGCCGAGCACCTCGACCTCGTCGTTGATGCCCCTGAGCAGCACCGACTGGCTGAGCATCGGGATGCCCGCATCGATCAGCCGGCCGCAGGCTTCCCGCGCGGTCGGGGTGAGTTCGCGCGCGTGGTTGGCGTGCAGCACCACGTAGGTGGCGAGGCCGGGCGACCGCAGCGCTGCCGCGAGCGCCGGTGTGATGCGCTCCGGCGAGACCACGGGCACGCGGGTGTGGAAACGCACGATCTTCACGTGCTCGATGGCCCCGAGCGCGGCGACGAGGTCCGCGAGCCGTCGCGGCGAAGCGATCAGCGGATCGCCGCCGGTGACGACCACCTCCCAGATCTCCGGCCGCCCGCGGATATAATCGAGCGCGGCGGCGAGGGCCTCCGGACCGAGCCCGGCCCCGGCATCCGGACCGACCATTTCGCGGCGGAAGCAGAACCGGCAATAGACCGGGCAGACGTGAACGAACTTCAGCAGCACGCGATCGGGATAGCGGTGCACGAGACCTTCGAGCGGGCTGTGCACGTGGTCACCGATCGGATCGGCGCGTTCTTCCGGCGTGGTCTCGAGTTCTTCCGCCGCCGGCACAAACTGGCGGGCAATGGGGTCGTCCGGGTCCGTCGGATCGATGAGCGCCACCATGTCGGCGGTCACCGACACGGCGTAGCGGGCGGCCACGGCCTCAAGGCCAGCCAGCCGCTCGGGCGCCACGAGACCGGCTTCGACGAGGCTGGCGACGCTGCGGTGCGTCTCGCGGGCGGCAGGATGCAGCAGCGGCGGCTGCGGCAGCGGTCGAGAGGCCATGGTGTTCGCTTCGGGCGCCGTCGATGGGTTTTCGCAACGAACCGCCCCGGGGGGCGCGACCGGGCGGAGGGCGCCGGCGGACGGGCGCGGCTCTTCTGTGCGCGAAATGTCGGCGCCGGGCAAGAGTGCTCGGCGCGGGGCAAGATTGCGTTTGCCCCGTGCCTCCCCGCTGGCGTGTCACGTGCCGATGCGTCTATGGCCGATGCGTCTCCGGCCGATGCAGACGGCGATCCGACGGGAACGGCGATGGCTGCCGACCGGCTG
>JAEZMP010000608.1 GCA_023442215.1 Pseudomonadota bacterium | reverse complement strand
CTGCCGGATCGTCTGGGGTTGGCGATGCCGCCCGCCCCGGACCCGTCCCGGACGTTACTTCCAGCCGCGCACGTCGACGAAGTGGCCGGCGATCGCCGCCGCCGCCGCCATCGCCGGCGAGACGAGGTGGGTGCGGCCGCGGAAACCCTGCCGCCCCTCGAAATTGCGGTTCGAGGTGGAGGCGCAGCGGTCGCCCGGCGACAGCCGATCCGCGTTCATCGCCAGACACATGGAGCATCCGGGCTCGCGCCACTCGAAGCCGGCCTCGAGGAAGATCTTGTCGAGCCCCTCGGCTTCCGCCTGCGCCTTGACGAGGCCGGAGCCGGGCACGACGATCGCGTTGACGGCCGGGTTGACGTGCTTGCCGGCCACCACGGCGGCAGCCGCGCGCAGGTCCTCGATGCGGCCGTTGGTGCAGGAGCCGATGAAGGCGCGGTTGATGGCGATATCCGTCATCCGCGTGCCGGGCTGCAGGCCCATATAGTCCAGCGCGCGCTTCTTGGCGGCGCGGCGGTTCTCGTCGGCGATCTCGTCGGGGTTCGGCACCACGCCCTCGACCGACACCACGTCCTCGGGGCTCGTGCCCCAGGTGACGATCGGCGGCAGGGCCGCGGCGTCGAGATGGATCTCGGCGTCGAACACGGCGCCCTCGTCGGTGACGAGGGTCCTCCAATATTCCACCGCACGGTCCCAGGCCTCGCCGGTCGGGGCCTTCGGCTTGCCCTTGATGTAGGCGAAGGTGGTCTCGTCCGGCGCGATCAGGCCGGCGCGGGCACCGCCCTCGATCGACATGTTGCAGACCGTCATGCGGCCTTCCATCGACAGCGAACGGATGGCCTCGCCGGCATATTCGATGACGTAGCCGGTGCCGCCGGCGGTACCGATCTTGCCGATGATGGCGAGCACGATGTCCTTCGCGCCGACGCCGTCCGGCAGCTTGCCGTCGACGGTCACGCGCATGTTCTTGGCCTTCTTCTGGATCAGCGTCTGCGTCGCCAGAACGTGCTCGACCTCGGACGTGCCGATGCCGTGGGCCAGAGCGCCGAACGCGCCGTGGGTCGAGGTGTGGCTGTCGCCGCACACGATCGTCATGCCGGGCAGGGTGAAGCCCTGCTCGGGGCCGACGATGTGCACCACGCCCTGACGGCGGTCGAACGGATCATAATATTCGATGCCGAACTCGGCCGCGTTGCGCCCCAGCGTGGCGATCTGCAGCGCCGCCTCGGGATCGTCGATGCCCTTGGTGCGGTCGGTGGTCGGCACGTTATGATCGACGACCGCCAGCGTGCGGCCGGGCGCGCGCACCTTGCGGCCGGTCATCCGCAGGCCTTCGAACGCCTGCGGGCTCGTCACTTCGTGCACGAGGTGACGGTCGATATAAAGAAGCGCGGTGCCGTCCTGCTGAATGTCGACGACGTGATCGTCCCAGATCTTGTCGTACAGGGTACGGGCCTTGGCCATTGCGCGCCTCCTTACATTGGCAACGGGCGGAACGAGACTGTTCCGCCGGTCGCGGTCGATCCGTCCATATAGGAAAGACAACCCGCCGCTTGAAGAAGCAGCGCGGGCTTCCGGCGTGGTCTTTAGCGCTTCCAGAGTTCGGAGAAAAGGCCCGGAATTCCGGCGCGCTGTCGCAAGCGGGGCAAAGCGCCCGGCGAATGCGCTGCGGCGTTGCGAAAAGGGGCTGCCGCCGCGGCGGCCGGCATCGTATCGTCGCGTCGTCGCGGCGCGAAGGGACGCCGCACGAATGCGAGGCGGGCGATGGAACTCTGGGTACTGGTGGCGGCTGTGGTGATCGTCGCGCTCTACGGCGTGAGCGTCTACAACCGGCTTGTCGGGCAAAAGGCGCGCGTCGAGGAGGCCTGGTCCGACATCCAGGTGCAGATGAAGCGCCGCTACGATCTCGTTCCCAACCTCGTGGAGACGGTGAAGGGCTATGCCGGCCACGAGCGCGGCACGCTCGAGGCCGTCGTCGCCGCGCGCAACGCCGCCGCCTCCGCGAATGGCGGCCCGGAGGCCCAGGCGGCGGCCGAGCGCACCTTCCTCGGCGCCCTCGGCAAGGTGATCGCGCTCGCCGAGGCCTATCCGGACCTGAAGGCGAACCAGAACTTCCTGGCGCTCCAGCAGAGTCTCGAGGAGATCGAGGCCCATATCAACGGCGCGCGGCGGTTCTACAACGGTTCGGTGCGCGACCTGAACGTGAGCATCCGCACCTTCCCTCCCATGCTGATCGCCCGCGCGTTTGGCTTCCAGGAGGCCCAGTTCTTCGAGCTCGACGACAGCGAGCGCGAGGCGGCCTCGCAGCCGGTGAAGGTGTCGTTTTCGTGAGAGACGGGGGAGATCGCCGGCCGGCGGCGCGGGGGCGCACGCGGAGGCCGGTCTGCCGCCCGGCGCGCCTCGCCGCGGCGCTGCTCGCGGTTCTCACGATCCTGCTCGCCGGGCCCGCCGCGGCGCAGGTCGCCGATCCGGGTGGCCCGGAGCGCATACTCAGCTATGTCTCGGCGATCGCCGTCGAGGCGGACGGCAACATCGAGGTCGAGGAGACGCTGACGGTCGTCGCCCGTGGCGATCTGATCCGGCATGGCATCTACAAGGATTTCGGCCTCGTGCATGCCAGCGGCTACGGCCGCTCGCGGACGAGCCTCGACATCCTCTCGGTCATGCTCGACGGCGAGCCGGTGGATTATCACACCGAGTCGATCACGGACGGACGGCGGCTCTATATCGGCGATGCCGACAGTCTCGTGTCGGACGGCACCCACATCTATCAGGTGAGCTACCGGCTCGGAAACGAGATCGCCTTCTATCCGGACTATGACGAGATCTATCTGAACATCACCGGAAACGGCTGGACCCTGCCCATCGAACTGGTCCGCGCCACGGTGTCGCCGCCTCCGGGCGCGCCGGTGAAGTCGGTCGATGCCTATACCGGGGGCTACGGCGACAAGGGCGACGCGGTGCGCACCACCCGCAATGCCGAGGGCGACCCGGTGTTCACCACGACCGCGCCGCTGCAGCCCGGCGAGGGACTGACGGTGGCGGTCGCCTGGCCGAAGGGATTCGTGCCCGAGCCGAGCGCCCTGGAACAGGCGATGGATGCGATGATGCCGGCGCTTGTCGCCGGCGCGGGCTTCGTGGTCGCCCTGCTTTATTATCTTTGGGCATGGCGCCGGGTCGGGCGCGATCCGATCGCCGGGCCGGTGATCCCGGTCTACCGGCCGGAACTGCCGCCCTATGCCATGCGGTTCATCGAGCGTGTGGGCTACGATCCGGTATGCCTCGCCGCAGCCGTGATCGACCTCGCGGTGAAGGGATACATCCGGATCGACGAGCGCGACCGCAAGGATCCCGCGCTCACCCGGCACGCCACCGGACGGCGGCCGCCGAGCGCCGGCGAGGAGGTGGTGCTCAAGCACCTCTTTCCGGGACCGGAAGAGGGCGCATTCACCGATTTCGGCGAGCACAGCGTCCGTGTCGCCGAGACCAGCCGCAAGTTCGCTTCCTTCCTGAAGGGGCGGTTCCTGCGCGATTACATCGCTCAGAACCGCGGCTGGTTCGCCGTCGGCGCCATCATCACGCTCGCGAGCTGGATCGGGGCCGGGTTCACCGTGAGCGACCCGGCAACGGTGGCCGGCGAGGCGGTCGGCGCCGCGCTTGCCACCATCCTGGTGCTCGGGATCGGCACGAGCGCGGTTTCGCAATGGCGCGACGTGCTCAGGGGACGGTGGATCGCGCTGCCGGGCGTGCTGATCTGGACGGTGTTCGTCGTCGTCGGAACCGTCGGCTGGCTCTTCACGGCGCTGTCGCTGATGGTCGATCTCGGTCTTGCCGCCGCCCTGGTGCTGATCGCCGGCACCGCGCTCAACGTGCTGTTCTTCCACCTTCTGAAGCGGCCCACCGCCGCCGGCCGCAAGGCGCTCGACGAGATCGCCGGCACGCGGCTCTATCTGACCGTCGCGGAAGCGGACCGGCTGAAGTTCCACAACCCGCCCGACCGCACGCCGGCGCATTTCGAGGAGATGCTGCCCTATGCGATCGCGCTCGGGGTGGAGACCGCCTGGACCGACCAGTTCAAGGCGGCGCTCGCCGCATCTGCGGCAGCCGGCATTGCCGTCACCATGCCCCAGCCGGACTGGTATTCCGGCTCGCACTGGGACGGCGGCGGCTGGGGCAATCTCGGCGGCGGGCTGACGAACTCCGTCACGTCGTCCGTTCACAAGGGCATGCAGGCGATCGCGGCGGCGAAGGCGAAATCGACGGGCGTCGGTGCTTCGTTCGGCGGCGGCTTCTCCGGCGGGGGCGGTGGCTCGTCGGGCGGCGGCGGCTGGTAACCGGGGCTCACCGGCGCCGCGATTCCGCGATGGCGATGGCTGCGATGGCCACCGCGCTGAGCCCGATGCCGAGCACGGCCGCGACCGGCCAGCCGGCGGCACTGACGCAGGCCGCGATCAGCGGCGGACCGATCATGGAGCCCGATGCGCCGAACTGGGCGACGAGCCCGTTGCCCATGGCGACGGCACGGGGCGTCCGGGCGAAGGTGGCGACGCGCGCGAACAGGACCGCGGCGACCATGCCGCCGATCGCATTGATCGCCACGATGGCCGCGGCGGCGGCGAGCCAGTCGGCTGCCATCGCGAAGGGCACCGGCAGGATCAGCGCGGGGATGCCGAGGCCCGCGAGGGCGACGGTCCTCGGCCGCACGCCGAGGGCGGCGGCGCGGGCGGCGGCGATGCTGCCGAGGATGTTCGCGAGCGAGGCGAGGCCCGCGATCAGGCCGGCGGCGGTCGGCGCCACCCCGAACCGCTCGACCATGAAGGTCGGCGTCAGGGCAAGGATGCCGACGCTCACCATCGCGTAGAGCCCGAAGCCGAGGGCGACCAGCCACATGCGGGCATCGGGCCGGTCGTGCGTGCCCGGCGTTGAGGCCAGAGCGCTTTCCGATCGGATGGAATCATCCGATCGACAGGAAATCGCTCCGGATTCAAAAGCTTGAGCATGTCCTTGTCGTTCAGATCGGTCCGATCTGAACGGGTTATGCTCTCGCCGGCCCGCCGGAGCCACGCCCGCAGCGGCCCGCGGCAGCCGCAGCCAGGCCGCGGCCGCCAGCAGCACGGCGGCGATGCCGCCCATCGCCGGCACGGCGCGCCAGCTTGAAAGTTCGGCGACCGGCGCGGCGATCGCGGTGCCGATCGCGAGCCCCACGGGCACGAACGTGCTCCAGAGCGCCATCGCGGCGTCGCGTCCCCGGCGGCCCGCGAGATGGACGATCAGGGTCGGCGCCGCGACCGTGATCGCGAGATAGCCGAGGCTTTCGGCTGCGCGCCAGACGATCAGCACGGCGGCATTCGGCGCAACGGCCTCGCCGAAGCCCGCGACCGCCAGCACCGAGGCGCCCGTGACGAGGCTGATGCGGGCGCCGACCCGGCCGACCGCCATCCCGGCGACGAAGCCGAACAGCGCGCCGGAGACCTCGATCAGAGACGTCAGCCCCGCCGCGACCGTGAGCGACAGCCCGAGATCGCGCTGCAGCAGCGGAATGAGCCCGGCGAAGCGGCCGAGCGTCGCCGCCGCCAGCACGCCGATGGCATAGACGAAGACGATCCGGCTCCATGGCACGGCATCCGCGACGATGCCGCCTGCCGGGGCATCCCCGGACGCAGGTATCCGGCCCGCGGCGCTCGTGTTGCGGCGTCCGGGATTTTCCCGTCCGTTCACGTTTGTGCGAGCCGGGGCGTCGCGTTCGTCCCGTTCGTGCCGACCGTCCATCGTCTCCACCCGCGCTGCGTTGGCGG
>JAEZMP010000414.1 GCA_023442215.1 Pseudomonadota bacterium | reverse complement strand
GCGGCATCTTCGAGGCGCCATGGTTGAACGCCGCCCTTGGCTGGGTCGTGAACGGCTTTCGCTCCATCCCGTTCATCATCCTGCTGGTGGCGCTCATACCCCAGACGCGCCTCATCGTCGGCACCTCCATCGGCACCGCCGCCTCAATAGTGCCGTTGTCGATCGCCGCCATTCCCTATTACGCCCGGATGGCAGAGGTCTCGCTGCGCGAAGTCGACCGCGACCTCGTGGAGGCCGTGCGCGCCATGGGTGCCACCCGCCGCACCATCATCACCGACGTGCTGGTGCCGGAGGCGCTGCCCGGCCTCGTCTCTGGGTTCACGCTGACGCTCGTAACGCTCGTCGGCGCTTCGGCGATGGCGGGTGCCGTCGGCGCCGGCGGTCTCGGCGACCTCGCGATCCGGTACGGCTATCAGCGTTTCGAGACGGGCGTGATGCTCGCCGTCGTTTTCGTTCTCGTCGTGCTCGTCTGCGGCCTGCAATGGCTCGGCGACCGGCTGGCGCGGTGGGTCGACCATCGCTGACAAAAAGGCCCCGGCACAACCATGCCGGGGCCTTTCGGGGGTTCGTTGATCATGAACAAGAAGCTGTCACGTTGTCAGCGTGGGAATCATCCCTGATCGTTCAGGACTTCGGCCGTCCGTCACCCAGCACCCGGTCGGTGAGAATCGCCGAGGGGATCACCGGCTTCATGGGCTGGACCCGGCGCAGGAAAACCCATCCGACCACCAGCAGCACGGCGAGGAGCGGAATCGCGGCGACGGTGAAGGTGCCGTTCGGATAGTCGAACGCCATCAGCACCAGCACGCCGGCGAGGAAGGCGAGCGTGAGCCACGTGGTGAACGGAGCACCGGGCATCCGGAAGCTCACCGGCTCGGCCTCTCCCCTGGCGATCGCCTGGCGCAGGCGAAGCTGGCAGACGAGAATGAAGCCCCAGGTCGAGATGATGCCGAGCGAGGCGATGTTCAGCACGATCTCGAACACGCGCGACGGCACCAGATAATTCAGGACCACGCCGACCGCATAGATCGCCACGGTCACCATGATGCCGACGAAGGGAACCGATTGGGCGTTCAGCTTCGCGAGCAACGGCGGCGCTGACCCGCCCATCGCCAGCGACCGCAGCACGCGACCGGTCGAATAGAGCCCCGAATTCAGGCTCGACATGGCCGCCGTCAGCACCACGATGTTCATCGCCGTGCCGATGCCCGGGATGCCGAGAGCGGCAAAGAACGTGACGAACGGGCTCTCGGAGGCGTGATACTGGTTCCAGGGAAGCAGGCACACCAGCAGAACCACCGACCCGACGTAGAACAGCGCGATGCGCCAGATCACGCCGTTGATGGCCCGAGGCAGCACGGTGCGCGCGTCCTTGCACTCGCCGGAGGCGATGCCGATGAGTTCGATGCCGGCATAGGCGAACACCACGCCCTGAATCAGCACCAGCGCCGGCAGAATGCCGTGCGGGAAGAAGCCGCCATTGTCGGTGATGAGGTGCATGCCGGTCGGATGTCCGGCGACCCCGGAGCCGACGCCGAGCACCGTCACGCCGACGATCAGGAACAGGCTCAGCGCACCGACCTTGATGACGGCGAACCAAAACTCCATCTCGCCGAAATACTTGACGTTGACGACGTTGAGCGCCGTCACGATGCACAACGCGACGAGCGCGAACACCCATTGCGGCACGCTCGTGAAGGCGTCCCAGTACTGCATGTAGAGCGCGACGGCGGTGATATCGACGATGCCCGTCATCGCCCAGTTCAGGAAATAGAGCCAACCGGCCACATAGGAGGCCCGCTCGCCCAGGAATTCGCGGGCATAGGACACGAAGCTTCCGCTGCTCGGGCGGTGCATCACCAGTTCGCCGAGTGCCCGCAGGATCAGGAACGCGAACACGCCGCAGACGAGATAGACGAGCGCGAGGGACGGCCCGGCCTGCTCGAGGCGGGCGCCCGCACCGAGGAACAAGCCGGTGCCGATCGCACCACCGATGGCGATCATCTGGACCTGCCGTCGCCCCAGGCCCTGATGAAGGCCATGATCGTGAGAGGCCAGCCACGCCTTCTTGTCGAAGGCGGCGATGTCGACGTCTGCAGGCGATATTTCTTCGTTATCCGAACCGGCGACCGTCATGTTCCCCCCGATTGCATCTCGTACGCAATACCTGTCCTTGCATTCGGACAGGCCGAATGACGGGGCCAAATGCATGCAGGTCCCGTGCCATGGGCTCCCCCGGCGGTACGGCCCGGGCAGCTGAAAACGGATGCCCGCCGCCCTCGCAGTCCGGCCGGCCCACCACCCGGCACGTCCCGGAGCGCCACGGCCAATGAGAAGACTCATAAAGGCGCCTCAAAGAATAGCAACGGCACCGGCGGCGACATCATATCCAAAGGTCCAGCCATTGCCCGCGGGATGCATGCGGGGGGACAGCGGAGTGTAACGGCAGCGCCGCCGGCAGCGGCATTTGCCGGGCCACCGACGCGCCTATCTCGCCCCATGGCACCCCGCAACAACCGCAGCAGCCGATCTTCGCAATCCGGAATTGCATTCGCAGATCGATCCACAGGCGGGCGCATCTCAGAGGTGAAGTCAAAAATAGACTGATTGCATTCCCAGCTGGCCGTTGACAGCGCACTACAACCCTAACTTATGGTCACTCTAGACGAGTCTGTATGCGCGGGTGGTTCCCGCGCCCGCGTGGGCGCGAAAATGCGCGGGCGCCAGACAAGTCTCGACGGACGAAGGCGGGGGAAGCGAATGCGTGCGAAGCGAAGCCACGGCTCGATGAGCCTTATGACGAGCGTCGCTCTGGTGGTCGCGGGCGTGACACCCGTTGCAGCACAATCGTTGCCGGTCTCCTCTCCGGCAATGGCATCCATTCTGCCGACAGGCGGGGCGGTCGCCTTCGGCTCGGCCTCGATCCTCACCCGTTCAGGCACGAGCCTCGTCGTCAATCAGTCGAGCCGCAGCGCCATCATCAACTGGGGCACGTTCTCGATCGGCCAGCGTAACGCCGTGTCGTTCAACAACGGCTCGGGCTCCACCCTCAACCGCGTAACCGGGAACGTCCCCTCCCGCATCGACGGCTCGCTCTCCGCGACGGGTTCCGTCTATCTGGTCAATCCGGCCGGCGTCACGGTCGGTTCGACCGGCAAGATCGCGACGGGAGGGTCCTTCGTCGCCTCTACGCTCGACATCGCCGACGCCGACTTCATGAACGGCGGCGACATGACGTTCTCCGGTTCGTCGACGGCGACCGTCGTCAACGCCGGCACCATCGGCTCCCTCGGCGGGGACGTCGCCCTCATCGCCCGCGCCGTTGACAACAGCGGCACCATCACCGCACCGAAAGGCACCGCTGCCCTGGTTGCAGGCTACGAGGTCCTCGTCAGCGACGGCGATCTCGACGGCGGCAAGTTCCAGGTCAAGGTCGGCGGTGCCGACACCGAGGTGAAGACACGGGGCAAGATACAGGCGGCCGCGGCGGAACTGCGCGCCAACGGCGGCAACGTCTACGCGCTCGCCGGCAATACCGGCGGCATCGTCGCCGCGACGGGCACGGCCAAGAAGGATGGCCGCATTTTCCTGACGGCCGGCGACGACGGCACCGTCGAGGCTGGCGGCACCATCACCGCCTCCAAGGCGGTCGCCGACCCGGCGGTCGCAAAGTCGAGGAACGGCAAGTCCGCCGCCCAGAACGCGAAGAGCGGCGGCGACATTCGCGTCTCGGGCGGCACGACCAAGGTCTCCGGCAGCCTCTCGGCCAAAGGCACCGGCGCGAAGGCCGCGGGTGGCACGATCGTGGTCGCCGGCAAGGCGATCACGCTGACGGACACGGCCGTGGTCGACGCGAGCGGAACCGCCGGCGGCGTCATCCTGATCGGTGCGACTTCCAGGGCGGCAAGGACGCGACGACGAAGCTGCTTCCGGAGGCTGTGGCGA